>CAVKQP010000123.1:0-6248 GCA_963658165.1 Clostridium sp. CAG:302
GCTCATAGACAGTGTTCATCAAGTCTTTCAGACGCAAATTGGGGTCTACCTTGTCATTGTGGATATCAAAGTGCTTCTCCTCTTCCTTGATGATGTCGAGTAAATACCTCTCCAATTGGTCCTTCTCCATATGCTTGCCTTGGCTCATGTCGAAGTGGAGCACAGGATATTCCATCCATTCCTTCTCCAGCTTTTCGATAGCCAGTCCCTCGAAGAGTTCCTTCTTGCCTTCGAAGTAGCTTTGGAAGGTGGATACCAACAGCGACTTGCCAAAGCGGCGTGGACGAGCCAAGAAGAAATACGTGCCGCTCGTATGCGTCATACGATAGACATATTCCGTCTTATCTACATAGAGCTTATCCTCCTTGCGGATACGCTCGAATGTCTGTATTCCGATGGGGTATAGTTTTCTTGCCATATCACGATGTATCTTTGAGTTTTGCAAATATACGCTAAATACCTGAAACAGCCAAGGGATTAAAGGTTTTCCACAAATTTCATCATAAGCCCAAATCCTAATGACCGATTTGGGTTAAAGATATACTTTGCAAAAATACGAAATTATTTCGAAGTATAGTTTAAAATAAATTCCAATATCGCCGATTTAAGAAAGATTAAATGATATCGTTATAGGGGCTATTACCAAAAGAAGCAGCTACGACATCGTAACTGCTTCTTCTTTTCTTTGTGGGCCATCTAGGGCTTGAACCTAGGACCTCCAGATTATGAGTCTGTTGCTCTAACCAACTGAGCTAAAAGCCCGGCTTATGCGAAGGGCATAAGTTTTCGGGTGCAAAGGTAGAGGTTTTCCCCGATATTTCCAAATATTTCCCACAATTTATTTTTTAGTAGGGCGGGCGCCCTCGCCTGCCCCCTTGCGCCTAAACGAAAGACAGGCAAGCGAGGCTAACCTTTGGACACTAAGGTCGACGCGGGGGCGCGTCGACTACTATGCCCCTTTAGGGCGTGTCGATTACTATCTTCTTGCCGTTAGACATATAGATGCCCTTAGGCAGATTCTTGAGGTTGTCGCCCACATACTGGCCCTTGAGGTTATATATCTTTGGGGATTGCTGAGCGCCAATATCGATGCTACTGATGCCTGTGATGCTGCCGTCGAAACTGATTTGAGCACTCTGGGCAACGCTACCACCACCCGCTAAGCGGAAGTAACCACGATAGCCGCCAATGCGATTGTTGTCTGACGATGAGGGATACTTGAGCAGTCCATCGGTAGAAAGGAACAGTTCCGACTTGTCGGTTGCCATGCTATAGGGACTGAATGTGCCCGTAAAGACATAGCTTTCGTCTATCGTCGACGGCTTAGCTTGTGTATCACTGCTGATGGTCACATCGCTGAAGTAGAGATAGTCTTTGTTTTCCGCCGTCTTCACGAGATAAGGCTTGCCTGCCGTCATTCTCGTCGCCTTGGAGAAGTTCATCGTGCTACCATTAAGACTTGTGTAGTCATACACCTCGGCATTCTCGCCAAAGCCTTCGGCTATCTGTTTTGCCGTGAGGTCAAAGGGTAGACACACCGTGCCCATTCTGCCACTCACAAACGAGCGCATCACCTTCACATTGCATGTGGTCTGACTCTGTGGCTCATAGGTCTTGCTGTCGTCGAGTGTGATGGTGGGGACGGGGACGGGCTTGGTAAACGTGTAGGCTTTGGTGTCTTGACTTCTGTTGGCGGTGATGACGTTGTCTACGCGAGATGCCATGCCCATGCGGAATAGGTAGTCCTTCTCTTCGGCAGGAACGGTCAACTTCACCTCTCCATTTTGTGTCGTAACGTCTGTGGTGGTGAGAAGCGTCCACGTGGTGCCTCCGTCTGTGGAATAACTAATTCCCGCATGACCGACACGTGTATCAAACTGATCGTCAGAAAGTTCGTAAGCCAGCGTGGGATTGAGCGTTTCTGTCAGCGAGTCGTAACTGTCGCTGAGTGCTCCCTTGATAGCCAAACTCCTATAAGCAGAAGAAGAGAAATAAGATATGCTTCGCTGCACACCACTCACGATGCTACTGTCGCAAAACTGCTTCAAGCCTGCTTTGGGTTTGAGTATCATACGGAAACAGAACTTTGTGATACCTACGGGGACCGTCACTTTCTGCTCACCACTCGTCTGGTCGGTCACCATGAGGGTGTGCCACTCGTCGTCTTCATTCAACAAGCTGTATTGCAGTTCGGCACGGTTCAAAACCTCTGCATAGCTGTCGGGAATCTTCCATTCTACCGAGGGAGAATAGGTTCGGTCGTCTATATCCTCTGCATCATGAAGATTCGTTTTGTTGCCCCACACAGCAAACTCACAGGGGATGTCTACTGGTTTCAGTTCGAAATCCTGCGTGGGTTCTGAGGTTAAGTCGGAGTCGTCCTCGATGAGCATCTTGAAATCATCTTTGGGCGTTTCCACTACTTCGTAGCGCACCCGACTTGCTGTCCACGGGAGGGTGATCGTGGTGCTATCACACGCTTTGGTACTCGACTGCGAGAATGTCTCCCATGTGTTGCCTCCATCATAGCTAGCCCTTATCTTGATTTCGGACAGGACGATGTCGGAGAGATTGGCTGCGTTCCACTTGACGGTCTGCTTGTATACACCGCTTTCTTTATCAAACACCGGTTCGTTTGCCGACAGTGTCATCTTTGCCGCCAGCGTAAATTCGGCGCCAGGTGTGATATATTCCCATTTCTCTTGATCCTTTCGATAACCACCATACAAGGCATGTGCTCTTCCTGCTACCAAAAAGAAGTGGAGCACGTTTTCTCCTGTAACTCCATGCTTGACTGAATGAATTGTACTACCACTGCAATCATACCCATAATGGCCGTCTCTTGACGGATTAGACCAATACAAATAGTAAGAATCCAATTTTATATAAGGGAATTCAGAATAGGGGGCATTGGTCGTTGAATACCACAGCTGAAGTCCCTTTTTATTTCTGCCGACATAGGGAATATCATCGAAATCCGCATATTTGTCGGAACTGATGCATACACTCACACTGCTTACATCAAAAGATGTTTGTGCATAGAGGTTATGGCACGACAAGACCACCAACACCAACAAACTGCATATATATCTTCTTGTCATCTCTACTTCATGTTTATTCAAAGGAAATGTTTTCTGTCTCTGCCGTGCAATAGGTTTCTGCTCCTTGCACGTTCGACTTCACCTTGATGCGAAACTTGCATTGCTTTTTGGTCGCGTCCACGGTGACGGTCTGTTCGCCTTGCTCGGAAGGCTCAAAAGCGGCAAATTTGTGCCAGCTCTTGCCTCCATCATAGGAGTAGGCAACAGAGGCGTTTTCATGTGCTTGCCACAAGCCGTCGTTCAAGGCATAACTCAGTTTGTAGGTGCGGAAGGCATTGCCAAATTCTTCTTCGCTACCAGTCTGTGAAACGGTAAGCGACACCTCGGGGTTGTACACTGGTGTCAACGTTTCCGACACGGCATACTGGTGAAAAATGGCTGTGGCTGCCAACTTCCCCTTGAGGCAAGGCTCTGCGCGGAACTGGTAGTGGGCATATCCTGCAGGAACCTTCAGGGTCATAGTGCCTTCGGCTTCGGTGCTCTTGCCACATGGTGTCCACGTGTTGCCGTCGTCAGTGCTACACTGCAGACTGACGCTGTCAAGCAGTTCCGCCATATTGCTCAGCACGCTCCAGGTCACGTTTGCATCATACGTGTATGCGCCCGTGTCTGCATCTTTCGCATAGGTGCTGATACCTGGCATTTCGGCAGCTATGGAGAATTTGAGGTCGGGGAATGCTATGGGATAGTCTTCTGTCTCATAGGTCCAACATCCGTTCTCGGCAATCACCTTGTAGACGCTCTTGGGATAGGCAGCTATCTTGTAGCGCACGGTGTTGTTCTCTGCCGACACACAGACCGTCTCTGCGTTGCTGAACGTTTTGATTTCTTCGGTAAATCCCGTCTTCATTCCGCCCACTATCTGCCATGTCTTCCCTTGGTCACAGCTCGTCATCACCAAAAGGCTGTCTAGTGCTTTTCCGTTGATGTTGCTCAGTGCATATTCCACTCCTTGCTTCAAACAGTGGTCCGTCTTGTCTATGGTGACATCAGAAGTTGTCTTGAAATCAAACTCCGGACATAGATAATAGCCATTAGCACGGAAGGTTTTATCACCGCACCATGAGAAATAGTCTGCCGAGGTCTTGCCCTTTACCTTGATGAAATGATAAATCGACGATCCCTCCGGAACATCTGCGTTTCCATCAAACGTGCTATAGTCGGTGGTGAGCGAATAATGGGTGTCGGTATAAAAATGATCTTTTTCCAACGACATCTTCTGGCCGCCATCAATTTTCCAGTTGGTGTATCTGTGTGCATCTATACCGGGACATGCCCATATCTGGCAGCCGCCTTGGGTGGTTCCGAGCTGGACCATGTTTATATCAGTACCGCTACCACTGCCGGTGTTCATGATCACGCTGCTTGCCTTATACGTCAAACGACTGGTATAATAGATGTCGTAGTCATCGGTCACATAGGTCCATTTCGCCTTGTTCCACACCACCTTGTAGCAGTCCTTGGGATAGGCAGTGATGCGATAGCGCACCTTCTTCTTGTCTAGCGGGAGCATGATGGGTAATTTCGCCGACATGAGCGTCAGGCCGGTTGTATAGTAGGTCCATGTATTGCCACCGTCATAGCTCAGTTCTATGGAGGCGTGGTCAAACACAGCCTCTGCCATGTTCGTGATCGAATAGGCTAGGGTGTGTATATAGCTCTCGTTGTTATCGCCATAATACTGATCTGTCACGTTGCCACTGACCGTTCCTGTGAGATAAAAATCCTTGGCAAACAAGGGGGTATCTTTCATATTCCAAGTGAAAAACTCTGCCGATGTATTGCCCGTCACCTTTAAGAAATGATAGCACTGGGTGTCTGCACTCAACGTGCGCGCATAGTCTTGATAGGACTCCGTGCTCAAGGTGTATTTCTTGTTTGCCGTGAAAGCGGCTGTAGACACAGAGATCGATGTGCCGTCGTCTATCTGCCACGAGGCAGAAGTCGCATCGGTCACGTCGTTCGGGCACGCCCATATTTGAGCGGCGCCGTCGGCGAAACCTATGAAGGTCATAGTCTTCGTGTCCTTGGCGGTAGTCATGGTCACCTTGCTCGCGATGTATGCCGCGTGAGCAGTCGTGGTGCTGCATGCCACCATCAAAAATAGTAACAATCTTGTTATCCGTCTCTTCATGTTATGATATTGTATATGATGCTATATTTCCTCATGCCATTCGCATGCGCTAAGGCAAAGCCTTTGGACCACAAGGTACGACGCGGGGGCGCGTCGACTACTATCTGTAGCGTAGTAGGGCGGGCGCCCTCGCCTGCCCCTTCGCGTCTAAACGAAAGGCAGACAAACGAGGCAACCATATGTTGCTCGGGATTTGCAATCCCGAGCATGGTAATCCCATGGGATTTGTAATCCCAGCAAGCGCCCATTCGTCCTGTCCCCTGTGTGATGGGGATTACAAATCCCCTGGAGTATGCTGCTTCGGGATTGCAAATCCCGAAGAACAATTGAGGCAGAAGAACAATTGATGATCTAACCTTTGGACCACAAGGTACGACGCGGGGGCGCGTCGACTACTATGCATGAGGGATTAATCGTCCCAGAAGTCGAAGGAGTTGCTGCAGGCATCTGAGGCATCACCGCCTCCACCTATGGTGCCTGTATTCACGCCGATACCTCCGCCACTGGTACTTGGAATTTCAATAATACTGCTGCTTGATCCGCCGCTACCAGATCCTCCACCAGATCCGCCGCTACCAGATCCTCCACTATCAGAACCACCTGACCCTGCCATCAGAGCGGGCATATCAACCATCATAAACTCCATTTCGGGCTTTACATACTTTTTCATCATTGCTATCTTTTATACTATTATTTGACTACTATTTTCTTACCATTCACCATATAGATGCCTTTGGACAATCCCTGGAGGCTGTCGCCTACATACTGCCCCTTGAGGTTATACACCTTCTTGGGCTGCTGACCATCGTTGTCGATGTTGCTGATGCCTGTGACATCACCGTCGAAGGAGAGAAGGGCACTCTGGGCTGCTTTGCCTCCCGCTAAGTGGAAATAGGCACGATAGCCACTTATGCGGTTGGCATTGTTGTCTGATGACGATGGATATTTGAGCAAACCGCTGGCAGAGAGGAAGAGTTCCGTCTGGTCGGTAGCCATGCTGTAAGGACTAAACG
>CAVKQP010000124.1:0-6240 GCA_963658165.1 Clostridium sp. CAG:302
CAACTTCGGAAGGAATTGCATGAGCACAATTATAAATATTATGTATTGAATCAGCCTACAATCAGTGACCAAAACTTTGATATGCTGATGCACGAGCTGCAAGATCTTGAAGCTCGTCATCCAGAAATGGCCGATTCCGATTCTCCGACACAACGCGTAGGCAGCGACCTGAATCAGAATTTCAAACAGGTGGCGCACAAGTATCCTATGCTTTCGCTTGCTAATACCTATAATGAGCAAGACGTGGCAGAGTGGTATGACAGTGTGAAACGCGGACTTGACGGAGAAGATTTCGAGGTGTGCTGCGAAATGAAGTATGACGGTCTTTCCATTTCTCTCACCTATATTAATGGCAGGTTGGTGCAGGGCGTAACGCGCGGAGACGGTGTGCACGGTGACGACGTGACTGCCAATGTGCGCACCATCAAGGCAATACCGCTTGTATTGCCGGGAACAGGCTATCCTGAAGAATTTGAAATCAGAGGCGAGATACTGATGCCGTGGCGTGTGTTCGAGCGTTTGAATGCCGAGCGTGAGGCTGCAGAAGAACCTCTTTTTGCCAATCCGCGCAATGCAGCGAGTGGCACATTGAAGAGTCAGAATTCTGCTCTTGTGGCAAGCCGCCAATTGGATTCCTATCTCTATTATCTGTTGGGTGATAACCTTCCTTGTGATGGGCACTATGAAAATCTAGAAGAAGCACGCAAGTGGGGCTTCAAGATTAGTGAGGGTATGAAGAAGGTGAAGAGCTTGCAGGAGATTTATGGCTTCATCAACTATTGGGACACGGAACGCAAAAAACTGCCGGTTGCCACTGACGGCATTGTGTTGAAGGTCAATTCTTTGCGCCAACAGCGCCACTTGGGCTATACAGCCAAGAGTCCCCGATGGGCTATTGCCTATAAATTCAAAGCCGAGCGAGAGTGCACGCGACTCAATGAAGTGACCTATCAGGTGGGGCGTACGGGTGCTATCACACCTGTAGCCAATATGGAACCTGTGCAGTTGGCAGGGACAATGGTGAAGCGTGCCACATTGAACAACGAAGATTTTATCAAGAGTTTCGATCTCCATATAGGAGATTATGTGTATGTGGAGAAGGGCGGAGAGATTATTCCCAAGATTGTTGGCGTAGACTTGTCGAAACGTCCAGTGCACGCACAACCTGTCCAGTTTATCACCACTTGTCCTGAATGTGGCGCACAACTTGTGAGATATGAGGGCGAGGCTGTTCATTATTGTCCGAACGATTCGGTTTGCCCACCTCAAATCAAGGGGCGTATTGAGCATTTCATTGCTCGAAAAGCGATGAATATAGATTCACTCGGTCCTGAAACGGTAGACGAATACTATCGTCGTGGATTGATACACAACGTGGCAGATCTCTACGACATCACCGTGCAGGATATCAATGGAGATGGCAGTCGCACCAAGTCGGCACGTAAGATAGTGCAAGGCATCGATGCATCTAAGCAAGTGCCCTTTGAACGTGTGGTCTTTGCCCTTGGCATACGCTTTGTGGGCGAAACCTCCGCCAAGCTCATAGCACGCCATTTCAAGACGATGGAAGCCTTGCAGCATGCCACACTTGAAGAATTGCTTGAGGTGGAAGGTGTGGGAGAGGTTATTGCCAAGAGTGTGATAACCTATTTCCATGACGAAGCAAATATAGACATTGTGAACCGCTTGCGTCAATATGGTTTGCAGATGGCACTCACTGAGGAGCAGATGGCGAGTCGTTCAGACATACTTGCTGGCAAGAGCATCGTTATCAGTGGCGTGTTCACCAAGCATAGTCGCGATGAATACAAGGCAATGATTGAACAGAATGGAGGCAAAAACGTGGGAAGTATCAGCGGCAAAACAAGTTTCATACTCGCTGGCGAGAACATGGGCCCATCCAAATTGCAGAAAGCAGAAAAGTTGGGCGTAGCGATTGTCGATGAAGATACGTTCTTGCGTATGCTTGAATAAGATAGAAGAGACAAAACTAATTATAAACAACAATTACTAAAACAAAAGACAAATGACAACATTAACGATTGCGATTGTTACGGTTTTCGTGTTGGGCTATCTCTGCATTGCCCTTGAAAGCCTAACCAAAGTGAACAAGGCTGCCATTGCGCTGCTGATGTTTGTGTTCTGCTGGACCATCTTCATGATTGATCCGGGAAGTTACATCTCTAGTGCCATTGGTGACAACGTGGCATTGGCCGTGAGTGATGTGATGGAGAAACATCTGGGCAGCACTTCTACCACACTCTTCTTCTTGATGGGTGCTATGACCATTGTAGAATTGGTAGACCAAAATGGAGGTTTCAACTTCGTCAAAGACTTGATGAAGACCAAGAGCAAGAAGGCGCTATTATGGCGTATTGCCGTGATGACGTTCTTCCTCTCTGCCATTCTTGACAACCTCACCACAAGTATTGTGATGATTATGATTTTGCGCAAACTCGTGTCTGATCACAAAGACCGCATCATCTATGCTTCGTTGGTGATTATTGCAGCCAATTCGGGTGGTGCATTCTCGCCCATTGGCGACGTGACGACCATTATGTTGTGGAACAAGGGATTGATTACGGCAGTAGGAGTCATCAAGGAGATACTGGTTCCTTCTATCGTTTCATTGGTTATTCCTGCCTATATCCTTTCACTCTCACTAAAGGGCGAGATTGCCACTACAGACAATAATGCAGTTGAGGGTGCTTCAAGTGATTTCACTGAATTCCAGCGCAAGGTGGTATTCTTTGTGGGTGTAGGTGGTCTTATCTTTGTGCCCATTTTCAAGTCTATCACTCATCTTCCTCCATTCGTAGGTATTCTTTTGGTGCTTGGCGTGCTTTGGACTATTACTGAAATATTCTATCGCAATTTGCACCGCGCGAGCGACAAGGGCGGTATGCAGAAACGTGTGACCAATATGCTTTCACGCATTGACATGAGCACCATCCTCTTCTTCCTGGGCATTCTCATGGCTGTGGCTTGCTTGGAAACTGTAGGTGTATTGACCATGCTTGGTCAAGGCCTCAATGTGGCATTCGATGGCAATCACTATATGGTTACTGGTATCATCGGTGTGCTTTCAAGCATTGTTGACAACGTGCCTCTCGTAGCCGGTTGTATGGGTATGTATCCTATAGCGGCTACAGGTGATATGGCTGTCGATGGTATATTCTGGCAACTGCTTGCCTATTGTGCTGGTGTAGGTGGTTCCATGCTCATTATCGGTAGTGCTGCCGGTGTGGTCGTGATGGGACTTGAGAAGATCACTTTCGGTTGGTACATGAAGCATGTCAGCTGGATCGCTTTTGTTGGCTATTTGGCTGGTATCATTGTCTATTGGTTGGAGCGCACATACATCTTCTAAATGATGGACGTTTAGGGAAAATTCCCAATAGCAAGATAAAACAAGAAGGAGACTGTCTGATAAGTATGACAGTCTCCTTCTTTCAATTTGTGTGGAAGGTAGGAAAACTTTATTTCTCCACGATTCCTGCTTCAATCCATTTTTGTGCCAACTGATGAACGTCATTGCGAGCGGTGGCTTCGTCTACCTCATATTCCTTTGTGAGCAGTGTTACGAGGTCTTCTTCTGAGAATGAAGGCTTGTCTACAACGTTGGTCCATAGATAGGCAGAACTCTCATTCATCCTAATGATATAGCTGAAGTCTATATTTTCCTTGCCTTCGGCAACGATAATGCGTTCTCCGCAGATTTCGCGGAGATTAAATCCAGGTTTTGTTTTCATGATTTATTTGGTATTATTTTCTATAAAGGGTTAAACATCTTGAGCCATATGCGGCGATAAAAGGCGAGCAGATAGCGACGGATCGGGTAGAGGGTAGTCCATAACGATGAGTAGATGCGCCATTTCATACCATTGGTGGGATCAAGTTTTGTGCGCCCTTTGCGATAGAAACCCACAGCGAAGCCTTTGACGTCAGCAATTGTGCACTGTTCTACGCCCAAGTTTCCGTCGCCACGCAGTGTCACGTGGTTGCCTTGAATGTCTATGATGCGGTGGAGCACATAGTGGTGATGGCCCACTTCTGCCAATACAGCATCACCCCGCTGAGGGTTTATGGCTTTGGTGAGCAACACTTTGTCACGCCTGTCTTCAAGAAAAGGACGCATGCTGAAGCCACGTAAACGGAGGGTTACGGTGTGTCCTTCGTTGAGCATCTTGACCACTTCGGGCAGAAACTCGCTGTTAGCGAATTTCATTTCTGTTTTATCGATATGGCTTTGTGGCATATTTGTGCGGCTTCTTCATCGGGCAGGCAGTGTAGAGTATAGACACCTGTGGTCTCAATGATGCGTGTGATGATGTTGCAGATGTTGTCGAAAATATCTTTGTCCCATTTCATACTAGAGCACGATGGGAGCATAGAAGCAAAAGCGAATACGGGCGAAAGGTGTTCAATACTATTCATAGGAGCTCGGTCTATGCGAGTGACGGCTCCGAGGGGTGCCATCACATTGCGGTAGCAAGGCGTCTTGCCACTCCAAGGACTTCCGAATATCCAAGGTTTGCCATCAATGATGCGCACAACCGGATTGTCATCGTTCATCAAGTCGCAATGCTCTATGTGCTTCAGCCAAAGAGCCACGTGCGTACTTTTCCCTGTTCCGCTTTTGGCGATAAAGGCATAACCTACACCTTTATGGCGTACCAACGAGGCGTGCATGAGTACGGTGTCGCGCCGACTGCCAGCGAAGGCATAGAGAAGCATCAAGGCATTGTTCAGCCCGAAACGTCTCATATCGCGTGTTCCATTGAGTGCGCACTGACAATTCTGGAAATTTTTGTCAGTCTGAAGCATACAACAACTACGTCCAGCAATGTCCTTGATGATATATTGGTAGCCGCCATTGTGCAGCCGGTCTACAATAGTGTCACCATTGCCCGTGTCAAAAGTGCGTATGCGTTCACGCTGTGCTTTGTCAACAGGGCGAAGACTGTCATCCACTGTCAGTTGGAAGAGCAGAGGGGAACCTATGTCATCTTTGTTTTTCCTAAATGGCTTGAACGAGGGTAACAACGTGATATCGTTTTCCTTTGAGTCTTGGAAAACGATTCTCACATCATGTTGAGCTATGCAAAAGGTATGTATGCTCACTTTCACTTCTCAGGTTTTGGACCCTTTCCGGGCATAGGTGGTTGTTTGCCTTGGGGCTTTTCGGGCTTTTCGGGCTTGGGGGGAGCCACGGTTTCCTCTTCATATTCCTCATCGGGTGTGATGGTGGTGAAATGGAAATCTTTGTCAGCGAGATATTTTACATTGATATCTTCCTTGCCCATATACTTTTTCTTGACGCGTTCAAACTTCTTGGCAAGTTTCTGGCGTTTCAGTTCGCAGAAGATGACACACGTGCGGTGCTTTTGCCCCAAGTCGTCGAAATAGCTATTCATTTGGTATGAATAGTCCTCTCGGTTCTTCAAGAAGTTTGTTTTTGAATCTATCCAAGCACTGTCTATATCTTGTATATCAGTGATATAGACTGTGGAATCGTTGAACGAGGTCGACACGCCAAATGCGTAGACCTTTGGTACCATCTTGTTTTTGGCGGTAGCATCTTGTGTTCCGCAGAACATGGCGATGCAGCAAGCCATTGTCAGGATTCTGAACACTCTCATGTTTTTCTATCTATTTGTATATTCTTTATGTCTGTTATTGCCCCAAATAGGTCTTCAGCATATTGTTAATCGAATTGCTTCTAAGCCTTTTGATGGCCTTTTCCTTGATTTGTCTCACTCGCTCGCGTGTCAGCCCATATTTTGTGCCGATTTCTTCGAGTGTCATCTCTTTCTGCCCAATGCCGAAGAAGGCCTTGATGACTATCTTCTCCCGGTCGTTCAGCAAGGTAAGCACTTGGGCTATTTCTTCTTTGAGTGACTCGTCATACAGATGACTGTCTGCCATGGGCGAATCGTTATTGGGTAGGATATCAAGCAAGTTGTTTTCCTCACCTTCAGCGAGCGGTGCATCCATCGATACGTGTCTGCCCGGTGCTTTCATGGCATCCTCTATTTTCTCTTCCGGCAAGTCTACCAACTCGGAGATTTCTTTGAGATTGGGTAGCCGTTCGTGTTCTTGTACAAACTTGTTGATGGTGCGGTTTATCTTGTTAATCCATCCCACTTGATTGAGGGGCAGTCGGACGAGCCTGCTCTGTTCGGCAATGGCTTGCAGAATGCTTTGACGTATCCACCATACGGCATAGGAGATGAATTT
>CAVKQP010000125.1:0-6216 GCA_963658165.1 Clostridium sp. CAG:302
ATTCGCTTGGAGCCTGTTCAAACAGGTGTCTCAGCAGGACAACAAGATCGTTTCGCCAGTGAGCATCACCTATCTGATGAGTATGCTCGCCAATGGTGCCGACGGAGAAACGCAGCGTGAGATCTTGAAAACGCTCGGTTGGGAAGGAACCACTGTGCCCGAAATCAATGCTTTCTGCAAGGCGATGATGGCGAGTGCAGCTGAGGCAGACCCTTCTACTGTGCTCCACATAGCTAACTACATTGCTGTGAACAAGAACGAAAAGCTGAAGAAAGATTTTGTGAAAGCCGTGGAAACCAACTTTGATGCGGGCGTAGAAAAGTTGGATTTCAGCAGTGCGAAAGCCTTGGGAACCATCAACGGCTGGTGCAAGAAGCACACCGACGGCATGATACCCCAGATGATAGACCAAGTGGAACCCTCGGCAATGTCCTATTTGTTGAACGCTATCTTCTTCAATGGAGCATGGACGGACAAGTTTAGTAAGGAACGTACGCAGACGGAGAACTTCCGTGGCTATACGCGCAACATACAAAAGGTGCAGATGATGCACCGCAAAGCCAACTATGAATATGCCTCCAACGAGGTGTGTGGTCTGCTTAGCCTGCCCTACGGAAACGGTAGTTATCATATGAACATTATCCTTCCCCACGAAGAAAAGAGTATTGCCGATGTGCTAAAGAGCATGAATGCAGAGAGCTTGCAGAAGTTGACGCGCCAGACAGAGGAATGTCGAGTGGACGTGAAACTGCCGCGCTTCACCACGGAAACCAAACTTGACCTCAACGAGATTATTGCTACACTGGGTGCTTCCAGCATTTTTACACCTGGGAAAGCAGACTTTAGCAAGATGGCGGACGGACAGTTCTATGTGTCGAAAATGCTTCAGAAGGCAAAGATCGAGGTGACCGAAGAGGGCACGAAAGCTGCTGCCGTGACTGCTGCTATGATCATGCGCTGTGCTGCACCCGGCGATGAACCCAAGACAGTCAGCTTCCATTGCGACCGTCCATTCCTATATGTCATCACTGAAAGCCACTCAGGAGCCATCCTTTTCATGGGTCAGTTCACTGGAAATGAATAATATATAAATTGTAAACCTACCAGAATGCGAAAGCGGTTGCCGGGATTCCGACAACCGCTTCGCTATTTTATTGGGGGAATGAGCGTCACTTGAAAATGCTGAAGTTCACACTTCCATAGGAGCGGTGCTCCACAAAGTGAGGGTGTTCCGTAAACTGATGGTCCTTGCCATGCTCGAAGACGAGGTAGCCACCCTCGTTGAGCAACTCCTTGGAGAAGATGATGTCGGGGATGGTGGGCAGTTCTTTGAGGGCGTAGGGTGGGTCGGCGAAGATGAAATCGAACTTCTGTCGGCACGTCTTCAAGAATCTAAACACATCGCCGCGGATGATGATGTCGTTGTCAACGCCCAGTTTCTTCACGCAGTCACGTATGAATGCGGCATGGTCGCGGTCGGCTTCCACACTGACAACCTCACGGCAACCGCGCGACAACAACTCTAACGAGATGCTGCCCGTGCCTGCAAACAGGTCGAGTGCCACGGTGTCTTCAAAGTCGAAGCATCCACTCATCACGTTGAAAATGTTCTCTTTGGCAAAGTCGGTCGTAGGGCGCGCCTTGAACGAACGGGGCACATCGAAGCGCCGCCCCTTGTATAATCCTGTGATAATCCTCATTTCTTGATATGCTGGGTGTTCTTACTTGCACACGAAAGTGGTGAGCAGGTCGAACGGAAGTTCTTTGATTTGGGTGATGGGCGCACGGTTGAACTCGCCCGATGGGTTTACGACGAATGTTTTCCGTACATATTTGCGAAGGTTGTTCAGCAGCCATTCGCTCTGCGGTGTGTTTCCTGCGATGTGTAACTCGTCGCGTTCGGCATCCATACCCAACTGTTTCCATACGTAGAGAAGGAAATAGACCGCATCGTGCGCACTCTCCGTATCATAGGTGTTGGCAAACTTAAAGCGGTTTTTCTGGAAACATACGACGTCGAGCTTGCGGTCGTGGAAGTAGCCGAAGAGTTTTTTCCATGGTCCGTTGAAGCTACGGCGATAGAAGAAATTCCATGCTGGAAGCGAGACGGGCGATATGCGAAGGTCGGGAAAATGGTCGTCGAGCACCAATTTGAGGTCGCGGTTCACACCAAAGGAGGCCACCGCATTTTGTTCGGGTAGCGACTTGCTCACTACCGTCTCGTTGTCGTGGCCCGTGAAAGTGTAATGGTAGAGCGCTTCCACCTGTGCTTCCTTGAATGCTTCGAGGGGCTGTAGCATTACGGGAGTGTCTAACAACAGACGGGCACGTTGGTAGCCTTCGCTCAGCAAGTCGACCTCTCCGAATGCTTCGCGCAGGTTTGCGGCAATCGAGATGCCGCTCTTTATGGCATAGGGCTGGTAGATAATTTGGTTCTCAGCCTGTGGGTCTGCCACGGAAAAAGACATGGAAAAGCGGCTTGCACGGACGACAAGCCTATTCTTCAGACGGGGTGTGGTGTTGTTATTCCCAGTTTCCTGCATTGTTGTTCGGTGTTATGATGTCTCCAAATTTAAGTCCCGGATAACGGCCGGCGTTGTTGGCTTCCTCAATCAAGGCGGATATCTCGTCGGCATCCAACCCATTGAGATAGTCGGCATAGTTGGCTCCGCACTCCATAATGGGTAATTGGCGCCCCGACTTCCCTATCTTTACGTCGGCGGAAAGGTCAAATTTCTTGTGGCTGGCAAACGGGATATACTGAAGAGAATCTGCCAAGTAGCCTTGCTTGACGAGCGTCTGCCAATTGGCGGTATAGACCCCTGTGTGGCGCTTGTATTTCTCTTCGGCGAGTCGGATCTGCAACAAACGGGATTTGACGGCACGTTCGCGGAGTGCTTGCTGCCTGCCGAAGCGAATAGGACTGTATATGCTGAATGAAACAAGGGTGAGCAATACGGCAAGGCAAGCCACCAGTATGCAATTGTTCTTCATTTAGTTCGCTGTTCCACTTAATTGATGTAACTTTGCAAAGTTACGAAAAAGATTCCATCCAACATAGGAAAACACTGAAAAGATGTTGCTAGACGAAATCACATACCAGGTAGTTTCTCAGTTTGCTTTCGCCCCGACGGAAGAACAAAACCATGCCATCAAGACGTTTGCTGAGTTCTTCTCCTCACGAGAAGACCGCGCCGCCATGATCTTGCGAGGCTCCGCAGGTACGGGCAAAACTACGCTTGCAGGGGCGTTGGTGCGTGCTTTGGATGCGATGAAACAGAAGGTGGTGCTCCTTGCACCAACGGGACGTGCTGCCAAAGTGTTTGGGTTGAATGCTCACCACAGCGCGTTTACCATCCATCGCAAGATTTACCGACAGAAGACATTCACAGGCGAGATGACTGGATTTAACCTGAATGACAACCTGAACCAAGACACGCTTTTCGTGATAGACGAGGCTTCTATGATCTCCAACTATGGTTATTCCGATCTGACATTTGGTAGTGGCTGTCTGCTCGACGACCTGTTGCAATATGTCTATGCCGGACGCAACTGCCGTATGCTCCTCATTGGCGACACGGCGCAGCTCCCTCCTGTGGGCGACGATGAGTCGCCAGCACTCTGCGACGAGGTGCTTCGTGGCTACGGACTCACCGTGTGGAGTGCCGACCTCAACGAGGTGCTCCGTCAGTCGGCGCAGTCGGGCATCCTCTATAACGCCACCATCATTCGTAGTATGATTACCCATGAAGACATGACCCAGCTGCCTCGCATCAAGTTTGCAGGCTTTGCAGACATTCAGATGGTGCCTGGTGGTGAACTTGTTGAGCAGATCATGGCGAGCTATTCGGCGGTGGGCGAGGATGAAACCATGATTGTCACGCGGAGCAACAAGCGCGCAAACATCTATAACCGTGGCATCCGAAACATGATACTCGAGCGAGAAGAGGTGCTGGAGTCGGGCGATAGACTGATGGTAGTGAAGAACAATTACTATTGGACGAAGGATGACAAGGAGTCTCCCATGGCGTTTATTGCCAATGGCGACCGCGCCGTGGTCTATCGGGTGCGCCATGTGAGGGAACTCTACGGGTTCACTTTTGCCGACGTATGGCTCCGTTTCCCCGACTACGACAACTATGAAATGAAGACCACCATGTGCCTTGACAGTCTGTCATCGGATGCCCCCGCACTGACGCGCGAGCAACAAGAAAAACTTTTCAATGGCATTATGGAAGACTATGCCGATGTGCCACTCAAGGCAGACCGCATGAAACGCATCCGTGAAGATGTCTACTACAATGCGTTGCAGGTGAAGTATGCCTATGCTGCCACCTGTCACAAGGCGCAGGGCGGGCAGTGGGCGCATGTCTATGTGGACCAGGGCTATATGACCGACGACATGCTCACGCCCGATTACATACACTGGCTCTACACCGCTTTCACCCGTGCTACGGAGAAACTCTACCTGGTGAACTGGCCCAAGACGCAGACTGCTGGGACGGAATGAGTGCACATCGTTGTTCCTGGTCGTGCGGTTGGCATCAATAGAAAAACCGCCATTCACAGCCCAATGCCTTAGTTGAGTATCCAAGACGAGGGGAGGAATGGCGGAAACCGATGAAACGAATTGTATTGTGAAAGGGATAGATGCTTGTTATTTCAACTCTATCGGGGTGCCCACACATCCGTTGGGCATCTGTATGTGGAGCATGGCGCACACGGTGGCTGCGAGATCCGTGACGTGGGTCTCCTGCATGGTGTGTCCTTTAGGCACGTTCCAACCATAGAAAACAAGGGGAATGTGGGTGTCGAACGGGCACCAAGTGCCGTGGGTAGTGCCACCAAGAGGTTTTGCATCGTCGGCATAGACACCTGCCACGGGGATGACTTGGATGTCGCCACTGCGTTTGGGGTTATAGCCGTTGATGATTCTTTCTTTGATAGCCGTAGGAATGGTGCTCGTAGCTACCTTCTCAAAAGGTACGGCATATTGTATCTGGTCGTCCTTAGTGAGTTGTTTGCAGAGTGCGTCTTCCACTTCCTCAATGTTCAGATTTGCCTTTTCGATGGCGTCATGGTCCAAGTAAAGGCGGTATTCTTTCCACTCTTCGATGAGCGGCGTGCTGACATGGAAACACTCAGAGAGAAATTTGTTGGCGGTATCTACCGTCTGGTGGTCGGTGATGACGCTGGCACTGAGTTTGTGTTCGGCTTGGTAGTCGGCATTGTGCGAGGCGGCATGGTCTGCTGAGAGGAATGCCAGATAGTTGCCTTTGCCGAGTTTCTGATCAAGCAAACTGAAGATACGTGCCAAGTCGGCATCGAGTTTCAAGTAGGCTTCTTCCGTGATAGGAGCACGCGTTCCGTACTTATGACCGATGTAGTCGGTGGAAGAGAAACTCACAGCGAGGAAGTCGGTGACCGCATGGTTGCCGAGGTCTTCCCCTTTGATGGCAGCTATCGCCATGTCAGCCACAATGGTGTTGCCCATAGGAGTGGTGCGTATATCCTCCGTTTGGCGGTTCTTACGATTGAAATCGTTGACCCACTGAGGGAGTTGCTGCATATAATAGGTGCTAGAGATGAAGATGCCGTTCTTGTAGTCATACCAATAGGCGGCATCGGCGGCATGGCCAGCAGGAAGGATCGAGGCGCGGTCTTTCAGTGAGATGCCGATTACTTTCGATTTGAAGTCGGTGGCAAGTTTCAGTTGGTCGCCCATCGTAGATACGAGCAGGTTGCGTGGCGACATTTTCCCCTCCTTACTATTGCTGCCCACAGGACTTACTGTCGGGTCGTCGGTGCAGTATACCTTCTTGCCATTGATATGGAAGTTGTTGCCCACGATGCCGTTGATGGCAGGCACCGAACCAGTATAGTTGCTGGTGTGACCAGCAGCAGTAACGCTGGGCACGTAGTTGATGAAATGGTTGTCGCAGTTGTAGCCCTCGTCAACAAGGCGTTTGAACCCACCTTCTCCGAATTTCTGGTAATAATAGTCGAGGTAATCCCATCGCATTTGGTCTACGATGATACCGACAACAAGCTTTGGACGTTCATAAGCTCCCCATGATTGGGCAAGGGAAGTGCAAATGGAGCCTGCGAAAAGTAAGGCTGCAAAAAATAATTTCTTCATACTGATGATAGTGATAACAATCTTTTAAGTAAGTGAGCAAAATTAGTTTACATAAAATATTTATTGTCTTTTCCCGT
>CAVKQP010000126.1:0-6170 GCA_963658165.1 Clostridium sp. CAG:302
CACACATAGTAATCCAGATGCGCGCTTCGACAAGACCTGCCGCATTCTCCCTGTGCCAGACAACATCTTGAAAGAGAACAATAACTGGAAGCAGAATCCTGGCTATGAAAACTAATGCTAATTGAACTATAAACAACCAAAGCCATCTGTCTCGCCCATGGGCGGCAGATGGCTTTTACTTGTACATGGCTTATGAAATCTATAAAGTATTATTTTAGAAACGTTGCGCTCCTACTGCTCGTCTGGTCGGCAGTGGCTACGATGTGCCGTGCGCAGATTTCCTACGAACAAATGGGCGGCGTGTATTATGCCTACACTGTGGATTCCACTTGTCGCGAAACGCCCACACCACAAGGTTATGCACCTGTATATATCAGTCATTACGGCCGTCATGGTTCCAGATGGTTGCCCTCAGACGACCGCTACCGCAAGGTGTTGAAGCAATTCGATGACACCACCAATCTCACACCTCTCGGCAAGGATGTTCGGAAGCGGTTGCTACGAATATGGGCAGATGCGGAAGGACGTGGCGGCGACTTGACAGCGCTCGGAGCACGACAACAACAAGCATTGGCGGAAAGGATGTTCAAGCGGTGGAACTCGGTCTTCCACCAGGGTGACAAGGTGGAAGCACGTGCCAGTGTCGTGGGGCGCTGCGTGACGAGCATGACAGCTTTCTTGTTGCGTCTGCAGGCATTGTCCCCCACCCTACGCATCACCGCCGAGTCTAATCGCCGTTTCATGCCTTGGATAGCCTATGCCTCTCCCGAACAGATTGCACTCGAGCATCGGGTGCCAAGAGACATCAAGGTGTCGCCCTTGCGTTTGATGCGCTCACTGTTCATACAGGTCGATAAGGTGAAAGAGCCTATGAACTTGCTCAGTGAACTTCACTGCATCGCATCCGACATGCAGAACGTGGAGATCGGCGTGACGCTCTACGACATCTTCACGCCAGAAGAAATCAGGGCGGTCTATGATGCCAGCAATGAAAACATGTGGACGTGTAACAGTCACAACGCTACAAGCGCAGGCATTCCCGAACGGTCTGCCATCTCGCTTTGGCAAAACATCGTGACAGAGGCAGACGCTGCTCTCCAAAAGGGAACTCCTGTGGCGACACTGCGCTTCGGGCATGACACCAGTCTATACCGTCTGTTCACGTTGTTGGGCGTATTGGGCGACGAGCGACACATGGACCGCATCGTCCCCATGTCTGCCAATCTTTTCATGGTATTCTATCGCAATGCGCAGGGCAATGTGCTTGTGAAATTCCTGCACAATGAGCACGAAATCACCCTACCGATAGCCAGCCCCACGTCACCTTATTATCAATGGGACCAAGTGAAAGCCCATTATGCAAAGGTGGTCGAAGGGTGGATGCGCCACTGATAGGTCGTTTCTATTTCTTTCCGCTCTCTGCATCCTCGGGCACAGGCCAGTTCTCAGAGGGAGTACGCATTTCCTTCATCACCTTGTCGAAACCGATGACCATTTCGGGATACTTCTTAGCGAGGTCGTGCTTCTCTTCGGGGTCTTCACGAAGGTTGTATAACTCTAGTGGTGCTTTGGTTCCCTTGATGGTCACCGCCTTCCAGTCGCCATGGCGTGCGGCACGTTGCTTGCCGGGGAACTCCCAGTAGAGCACACGGTCGTCGGTGTCTATCTGTTTGCCATAGAACAGCGGAAGGATGTTCATGCCATTGAGCTTTTGTGGCAAATATTGGGTACCACCTGCGAGGGCAGCCAATGTGGGCATCACGTCGGGGAAGTAGATGATGTTGTTCAACGACTGCACAGGCACCTTACCAGGCTGATTAACGATGAACGGCACACGGATGCCGCCCTCGTAAAGCTGTGCCTTGCGCCCACGGAAACCTGCATTGCAGTTGAACAACTCAAGGGGAGCCTGTACGGCAGCGCCATTGTCGGAGGCGAAGATGACGAGTGTGTTCTCGCGCAGATGGTTCTTCTCCAAGAAGGTGAGCAGACGTCCGATGGCTGCATCCATATGGGTGACGAGCGAGGCATAGCGCTTGTCGTTCATGCTCCACGACTCATCGTCATACCACGATGTGTTGTCGATGATGTAGGGTTCGTGGGGCGCATCGAAAGCCAAGTAGAGGAAGAATGGATTGTTCTTGTTGCGCTTGATGAAGCCAATGGCATCATCGGTAGAGATATCCGTGTTATGACGGATGTGCTTGTCGTGCTCGTTGGCTTTGATGTGGATGAGCTTGTCGTTGTCGAAGCGGTTGTAGGGATAGTAGTAGGGTGAATTGGAGTCTACATCACTGATGAGCCAACCATGGAACTCATCGAAGCCACGATAGATGGGCGACGACTTGGGATCATAGCCGTCTAAGTGCCACTTGTTGACCAAGCATGTCTTGTAGCCTGCCGCACTGAGCACGGTGGCGATGGTGGTGTCTTGGGGTTGCAGACTCGTGCGGCGCACAAACGTGGTGTCGCCCTCAGGAGAGATCTTCAAACCCTTGATGCCTCCTGCCGTACACTGGTTGTCACGTATGCGCGTGTTACCCGTGTTCTTGCCTGTCATCAGGGCACAACGTGAGGGAGAACTAATGCCCGAGCCGGCATAGCTCTGGTTGAAACGCGTGCCTGTGGCTGCGAGTTTGTCGATGTTGGGTGTCTTAATGGTTTTACTGCCGTAGCACGACAAGTCGCCATAGCCAAGGTCGTCGGCGAGGATAAAGATGATATTGGGGCGGTCTGGAGTAGCCTTCGCCGCCTTGTTTTGTGCGAGTGCGGCTTGCGCAGGTACGAGCGTGGCTGCCACGGCTCCAAAGAGGGCTTTGTTTTTCATATCTGATTGTTGTTTTAGTTTTCCTTATTTCTTTCCACTTTCTGCATCCTCTGGCGTAGGCCAGTTCTCAGAGGGTGTGCGCATTTCCTTCATCACCTTATCGAAGCCGATGACCATTTCGGGATATTTCTTAGCGAGGTCGTGCTTCTCTTCGGGGTCTTCACGAAGGTTGTATAACTCTAGTGGTGCTTTGGTTCCCTTGATGGTCACCGCCTTCCAGTCGCCATGGCGTGCGGCACGTTGCTTGCCGGGGAACTCCCAGTAGAGCACACGGTCGTCGGTGTCTATCTGTTTGCCATAGAACAGCGGAAGGATGTTCATGCCATTGAGCTTTTGTGGCAAATATTGGGTACCACCTGCGAGGGCAGCCAATGTGGGCATCACGTCGGGGAAGTAGATGATGTTGTTCAACGACTGCACAGGCACCTTACCAGGCTGATTAACGATGAACGGCACACGGATGCCGCCCTCGTAAAGCTGTGCCTTGCGCCCACGGAAACCTGCATTGCAGTTGAACAACTCAAGGGGAGCCTGTACGGCAGCGCCATTGTCGGAGGCGAAGATGACGAGTGTGTTCTCGCGCAAGTGATTCTTCTCCAAGAAAGCAATCAGTCGACCTATGGCTGCATCCATGTGGGTAACAAGCGAGGCATAGCGCTTGTCGTTCATGCTCCACGACTCATCGTCATACCACACCGTGTTGTCGATGATATAGGGTTCGTGGGGCGCATCGAAAGCCAAGTAGAGAAAGAACGGATTGTTCTTGTTGCGCTTGATGAAGCCAATGGCATCATCGGTAGAAATATCGGTGTTGTGGCGGATGTGCTTGTCGTTGTCGTTGGCTTTGATGTGGATGAGTTCATCGTTGTCCATACGACTGTTGGGGTAGTAATAGGGCGAGTTGGACTCTCCCTTACTGAGCAACCAACCATGGAACTCATCGAAGCCACGGTGGTTGGGGGCTGCCGATGGGTCATAGCCGTCCAAGTGCCACTTGTTCACCAAGCACGTCTTGTAGCCCGCCGCACTGAGCACGGTGGCGATGGTGGTGTCTTGGGGTAGCAGGTTGGCACGGCGCACGGTGTTCCGCTTACCGTTTTTCGATACTTTGATGCCCGTGAGTCCGCCCGCCGTACACATGTTGTCGCGGATACGGGTGTTGCCTGTGTTCTTGCCCGTCATCAGGGAGCAGCGTGAGGGCGAACTGATGCCCGAGCCAGCATAGCTCTGGTTGAAGCGCGTGCCTGTGGCTGCAAGTTTGTCGATGTTGGGGGTCTTGATGACCTTACTGCCGTAGCACGACAAGTCGCCATAGCCGAGGTCGTCGGCGAGAATGAAGATGATGTTAGGGCGATCGGGGGTAGCCTTCGCCGCTTTACTTTGTGCCAAAACGGCTTGTGCCGGCACCAATGTGGCTGCCAAAGCACCTAAGATGGTCTTTTGTTTCATAGGACAGATCTTTTACCTTTGCGCTCATACGCAAGTGTTAAGGCCTTGAATATTGTTATTGGTCTTGGTTAAACTTATCGATATTGCAAAATAACCGAAAAAGGCGGAACCGTAAATAGAATATTTGATATACGGCCTTTGATTTTTGTCCATATAAGAAATGGTTGAAACATAAAAAGGAATTACCGAAGTAATCCCTTTTTATGTATGGTCGTCTTTGACGACGACTTATTCTGCCAAGTAGTACTCGTTTACTGTGTCATAGTCAGGTTGCGTGTCATCGCTTTCTTGACCATATTCAAGAGAGACACAGATCATCTGCTGTGGAGCCACATAGACGACACTAATCCCTGGTGCGGTATAACGTTGCTTTTCCATATTTATATTCTTATTTGATCATTACTTTGAGTGTTTTGTTGCCTTTCTTCACGATGTTCAGTCCGTGCTGCAGTCCTTGGGTGCGGCGGCCGTTCGCATCGTAGTATTCGGAAGCGGTGGTGTTCTGTGCGGCTGTCACATCGAGGGTGTCAATGCCCGTCACATCGTCGTCCACCATAATGCTTAGCATAGCTGATTGGTTGGAGCCGCTATCGGCCATGATATAGGCGCGATAGGGGTTCACCTTGACGCCTTGTTTTCCGTAGTCATCCACGCTAAAGAACCGGTCTTTGGCAATGAAGTAGCCTCCAGCATGAAGCACTTCACCTGCGAATGTTCCAACCAAACGGCTACCTGAGGTTTCATTCACGGGTTCACCTACCACCTTGGCATTAGTAGCCTTGATGCTTACTTCGGTCTGACTGTCGTCTTTCTTGCAGATAGCCACAGGCGTACCTGCCTCTATCGTTCCGCTTTCTATCGGTGTAAGCACCACGCTTTCTGCGCCTACCGTTTGGAGCGAATAAAACTTGCAGGTGTTGTCAGTGGAAGTGGCATCAACTGCGAACGGCAAGCAGAGCGTGCCCCACTTCGAGGTCATGCTACGGCTATACGAGGCACTTGTAGCTTGCACATCTTCGTCATCACACAAGGCTATGGTCTTGCTGTCATCTATCGCCAGCTTTTCTATGGCAAGAGGACTGCCCGCTGCTCCCAAGACATCATCGCCATAGGTTCCCACCTTCTTGGTAAAGTAGCCCGTAGCATAGTTGGCATAGTCCACTTTCGTCTTGTCTGCGTCATAGCTGATGGCTCCCTTCAGTGCTGTGCAACCATAGAACATGTTTCTCGATTCTGTAACATTCTCTGTCGTAAAGTCCTTGGAAACATATATAGTAGTCAGATTGCTACATAACGAAAATAGCTGTATCATATCCGTAACATTTGCCGTATTAAAACTGGAGAGATCAATAGAGGTCAAGGGACATTCTTCAAACATCATCCCCATATTTTCAAGCACAGGAGTGTTGAAGTTAGAACAATCTACTGAGACAAGAGCCTGGCATTGGTAGAACATACCTTTCATCGTGGTTACTTTGGAGACGTCGAATGTAGACAAGTTGAGATTAGTAAGCTTTGCGCAGTAGGCAAACATACCTTCCATAGAAGTAACTCCAGATGTATTCAAGTACTCCAATCCCTCTATGCTTTCAAGATGATCAAATCCCATGAACCAAAAGCTAGTAGTTGTGGGGCGGGCCTCGCTGAAACTCTTATCGAACACTACTTTAGTAATGCCTATAGATTCCTCCTCTAATAGAAGTTCATAAACCCATTTCGGAAATATTGCATCACCAACATCAACCACATCAAGCGTATAGTCGCCAGACTGTTTGTCGCTACCGTAATAGAAAGTAAGGGTTTTGTCTTCAATCCGCACATAGGGACCTACATAAAGTGTGAGATAACCCTTATCATAGTTGGCATAGTTTGCATCATTGTCATTGTTTGCGTC
>CAVKQP010000127.1:0-6147 GCA_963658165.1 Clostridium sp. CAG:302
AGTCTGTGTGCTTCAATAGTACACGTGCACCATTAGAGAGGGTGAGTGTCTTGTAACCCAACTTCGTGTTTTCCTTCTCGCTCACGATTTTTCCGGGCTTGGGCAATTCTGGAATCAGCGGTTCGTTCTTCACATTGTCCACATAAGGCTCCACCTTTTCAGCGCGGGCTTTCTTCACAGTTTCTGCCATCTGTGCCTCTGTGGGATAAACGTTACCGTCCTTCTCCTGCATATTGATGCTCACTACAAGATTCGTATCAGACTCCGACACGAGTTGCTTCATATAAGCATTGAGGATGTCCACCGTAACCATCGGCATCACCTGCTTCATCACTGCATATTCATCTTCTACCGAAGGTATAGGCTCTTTAGAAAGATAGTGATCACGATATTGGTCACCCCATGAAGAGTTAGGCACCTTGTCGCGCTCGTTATACATTTTGTCAAGACTCGACTGATAGTTAGCCTTTGCACGATCAAATTCACTGGCGTTAAATCCATACTGACGGGCACGATTCAACTCACGGAAACCTGTGGCAAGCACATCCAGCTCTTTGCCTTCCTTGGCTACTGCACTGAAAGAAAATGCATCTTTGGTCTTCGAGATGATATAACTTCCGTCTCCTACGCTCGCGCTCATGAACGGACAGTCTGCCTTTTGAGCCATTTCAGCTAAGCGGCTATTCAGCATCATAGACACCATAGCCTTGGCATAAGAATTCAAGAAATATAAATAGGTATCTTTCAACGAGTCTGGAGTCACATCGTGCTTCATATAGATGCCCACCTGGCTATATGGTTGTTCCTTGTCCTTATCGAAGACATAGATAGCCTCATTAGTGTCGGGCACTGGTTCGTCAATCACCTGAGCTGCATTGGCAGGCACAGTCACACCGCTCCACAATTTCTTGATGAGAGCTTCCGTGTGATCCAAATCTACGTCACCCACTACAATGATAGCTTGATTGTCGGGACGATACCACTTCTGATAGTAATCGCGAAGGAACTTGGGTTTGAAATTGTCAATGATACTCATCAAGCCAATAGGCATACGATAAGCATATTTTGAGTTGGGATAGAACTTAGGAAGGTCACGTTCCAACATACGCATGCCTGGTGTGGAACGCAATTGCCATTCTTGGTGAATCACACCTCGTTCTTTGTCTATCTCACTGGCATCCAGTGTCAGACCATTTGACCAGTCTTTCAAGATAAGCATACAAGAGTCGAGACTAGCCTGACGCTTTGTCGGCACATTGCACACGCGATATACCGTCTGGTCGATACTAGTATAGGCATTGAGATCACTACCAAACTCCACACCGAGCGAACGTGTGTATTCGATAAGATTATTGTCTTTGAAATGCTCGGAACCATTGAAGGCCATATGTTCAAGGAAGTGAGCCAAACCGCGCTGGTCATCGTTTTCCTGAATAGAGCCCACACGCTGTGCGATGTAAAAATTAGCCATGTGCTCTGGCCAGTTGTTGTGACGAATGTAATAAGTAAGTCCATTAGGCAACTTGCCAATTCGAACGGCCTTGTCTACGGAAACTTTAGGCATCTGTTGTGCCTGTGCCACTGCAGCCGTAAACACGGCGGCAAGCACCAGAATCTTTCTGAGTGTCATTCTGTATAACAGTTAATTATCATTTTAAAATTGGCACAAAATTAGTATTAAAAAATGGACGCTACAACTATCACGACCATTTTTAATATAAAATAAGGCTCACGTTAAATATTCTATGCGACTGCGTAAACAATATTATTCCTGAGGAATATTGGCTTCTTCATTAAAATCATTAGTGTTCATAGTATTCCTTAGGCAAACTTGCAGATTTGTTGAACATATAAACAAAATGTAAATGTTTCACGCCAAACATATTCCTTATCGTTTCAAGCTTTGCTTCTGTACTCATTCCCTTATTTCGAATAGAGTATTGTGCCATAGCGTCTTCAATAGTTAATTTAGGCCCGTCTATGTATATTACAACCATAGCAAAAGGTCTTTCTTGTATGATTCTTTTTGTTGTTTCTTCATTAGTAAGAGTCGTTATGGTTATTCTGTTTAAATAGCTTTTCCCTTCAGGATCAATCCAGGCGCTTGTTCCTCCAAGTGTTATCGACCGAATCGGTATGCCATATTCCTTAAATTTGTCAAAGACAGTTCCAACAAGCTTTCCTTTAAAGGTAAGACTATCACATACGATTTGCCTCATACAATTGATAGTATCCCCTTCTGTCTGACCTATTCCTTTAGCTGATATTGTGATGCAGAAGAATCCCGTGAAAAAAAAATAAAATAAGTATTTCATAAGCGACGCTTTGTATTGTATATATATTGCAAATATACAAGAAAAAGAGACACGACACCACCAATGCTCTATCTTTTACACTATATTAACAATACTTATATTTATGCAACCATTCAAAAGTCAATGTGACTTAATCCATTAAAAATGCACTATGGTACGATGCCCAACGCACTATGCTGCGATGGCCAATGCACCCTAGTGCGATGGTCATTGCAGCATAGTTATTGAAATAGTTCCTTGATTTTATCGTGCAATACTGGACCATGCATGTTTTGGAGCACGATGTTGCCGTTGCGATCAATCAGCACGATATAAGGAATAGCTTGCACAGCATAAGTCAAAGCCCCTTCTTCTTTGAAACCTTTCAAAGAAGAGATGTGGGCCCATGGCAACTGATGTTTTTCAATGGCGTCAAGCCATTTCTGCCGATTAGTGTCAAGGGATACGCTTACCACATTGAAACCTTTTTCGTGATATTGGGCATAAAGCGTTTTGAGATCTTTGGACTCCTGTATACACGGGCCACACCAAGATGCCCAGAAATCAAGCAAGGTAACCTTTCCTTTCTCTACATAATCGGAAAAGCGCACATCTTTCCCTGCCACAGTTTTCGAGGCAAAATCTTTATACGGATTACCCACTTTGGTGTCCAAACGGGCTTGCTCAGCACGTTTCTGCGCTTCGATTTCCGCTTTCTTTTGTCTTTCTGCCTGTTGTAGATATGACGAATTCACCTTGCTACACATCTCCTTTTGGAAGTCCTCTGGGAAATATTCCTTACCATAGGAAAGGAATAGGTGTGCGCCAATCTTATTTTCAATATTTGCGGCAATGAAGTTACATAGGTATTGGCGGTTGCCTTGATAGAGCGTTGCAAGCTTCTTCGAATAGGCTTCATTCTCAGCGTCAGTATAAGGGCGCTTACGTTCCACCGCCTGACGCTCTTGCATCATGCGATCTACCTCACTGCGCACAGCACGGTCATACTTCATCACCATGTCGTCATACTGTTGGTTGAGGGTGCCTCCTTTGAGAGTCTGCGTATAATCATGACAGTCTGCCGTCACCTTACCAGCCTCAACAATACAGTTGAGTTCAGGAAGTCCATAAACAAAATGCCGATCTTTGGGCGGCAATGCTACAACTGCCCAATAGACGCTATCAGGAGCAGCCAAAGAAAAATGGTATCTACCATCCGCTATCTTACAACTATCCACACGCTCAGACTTTTCTTTGTCCACCACATCCTTCTTGATAAGATAGATGGTCAAGCCGTCATACTGTTTGGTATGGATGTCGGCTGAGAAATCGAAGGTCTGTGCACTGGCAGTCATACTGCAAGCCAGCAGTGCTGCTATCCATAGTTTTTTCTTCATCGCACGTTCAATATCTGGTTATATTCCTTGCCATTGATAATTTCCAAGGCACGCTTCATCGCAGTGTTTTGGGCATTGAAAAGTTGATAATACAGGTTGTTGTCTTGATAAAGTTGACTACATATCACGGCTTTCATCTGCTCCTTGACCATCGCTTCCGACTTGGCATAGTCGTCCTGATTTGTGGGAATGCCTGCCCCTTCGGCTGTTTGGCATACCGCTGTCATCACCTCTGCTGGAACCTTGTAGTTCTTGATAAAATTATCAGAAGATGGATATTCTTTCAACAATTTATCTTTCAGATCCGTCACATACTTCCGCCCCACAGCGGTCTGCACTCCACTATAGGTGATGAACGCATACCAATCGGTCATGTAATCGGCATGAGCATCCACATCAACATCTGCTGAGACACCGCCTGGGCAACGCAATAGCCGATGGTTCTGCATAGATTTCCACACCTGTGTAGAGTCGGCAAAAGTCTGACCATGATAAGGTTTTTGTATGGACATACCGCATGGGGTGAGATAGCGGGCTACGGTGATGCGCAAGGCTGAACCATCGCTAAAAGGCAGGGTTTCTTGTATCAGTCCCTTTCCAAATGTGGTTTTACCCACCAATACACCACGATCCCAGTCGCGGATGGCTGCAGAGAAGATTTCAGCTGCCGACTTAGTCTGATCACCGACCAGCAACACAAGTCTGCCCTTTTCCATAACGCCCTTGGTCTTTGCCCTAAATGTTTCGCTCGGCACATGGGCACCACGAGTAGAAACGATGACCTTGTCGCCATCGAGGAATTCGTCTGCCAAAGCCACAGCCACGTCAAAGAGGCCACCACCATTGTTGCGCAAGTCGAGCACCAACTGCTTCATGCCTTTCTTCTTCAGTGCTGCCACCGTATTTTGAAAGTCAGCAATCGTGGTTTCGGCAAACATCGACAGACAGATATAACCTGTTGTCTTGTCAGCCATATAATAAGATTTAATCGTAGATGGTGCCTTGGGCACAAAAGACACCTTCGCATCGCCTTGTAATGCACCAGCCTTTGGTTGTTCTCCTGGCGCCACACCCTTGACAGCATCCTCATTGGCTTGGGCGGTCACAGGAGGCAGATACTCCGAAAAAGGGTCAAGCGATTGGAGTATCTTTGCGATCTCAGCATCCACAAACTTTGCCTTGTCAATGCTATCCACATACATTTGGGTCACGGCATACATGGCCATGTTGAACTTCTCCTCGGGAGAATTTTGCGCTTGCACCGTCATAACAGACAGCACAAGCGCAGATATTAGAGAGAATGTTAACCGTTTCATTCGTCAGTTTGTTTTTATTTCATCTTCTTGATCATCTCCACAGCACAACTAATCTCGTCACAAAGTTGTGACGGACTGCCTGAATAACCTTCAGCCGTGTAAAGCAACTTGCCGTTGCGGACAATAACCTTACGAGGAATACCTGAAGAGTTGAAGAGTTTGGCGAAGATGCTGAAACCAGCACTATATTCTTTTCCACCCGGTTTCTTGTTGTCATACATCACATTGAAGTTCTTATAGCCCTTGGCATTCATAAACTTCTCAGTCACTGCACGTCCTTCATAGCCACGATCCTGGGTGTTAACAAAGAGGATAACCACATCCTTGTCTGCCGCATATTTCTCCACAGCAAGTTTCATGCCCTCCATAGCCGCCTTACAAGGCGCACACCAGTTGGCCCAAAAGTCGATGACCACAATCTTATTCTTATAGGATGCCATGCTCACTTGTTTTCCTTGAGCATCGGTCAGCACGAAGTTGGGTATCGCTTGATTCATCATGTGGGCTTTCACTTCCTCTTCAAGTTCCGCCTTGGCTTTGTTGCCTTTCAGTCCATCTAGATACTTTTGGAATTCAGCATCCGTCTTGCATCCGCTCAACTGACGCAACTCGGTGAGCAGGTCGTTGGTCACCGCATTGTATTTCACCGCTGTCTTCAGCGCCATCAATGCCTCGTCTTTCTTGTCCAGCGCTTTCAGTATCTGATAGCGTGCATCATTCACAGAAGCATCCATATAGGACAGTTCTTCGTTGTCGAAGTATTTCAGATAGCTGTAAGCCTCGTCATACCGTTTCATTTCACCGAGCAGTTTAATGTGCGTTCCTAGACGCTCATAGAACTGATAGTCTGCTATCAGCTGTGCCTCTGCCGGTGTATTATAGATGCCATCCATAGTAGAATGGTCCTGACGTCGTTCGATCAAGAGGTCTATCAACGGTTTTGCCACACTATAGATGGTGTCGTTGCCCACAAAGTGCATGCGGAAATTGCGGAAGATGTTCCAACGATAGCACTCGCTCAATGCCTTGAAATCAAACATCGACAGATGGTTGGCAAGGCGCTCATACTGCTTGCCATCGAACAATGCCTGACAATACACACGCGGTAGGTTGTAATACATATAGTTAGCACCTCTGAAA
>CAVKQP010000128.1:0-6074 GCA_963658165.1 Clostridium sp. CAG:302
ATCGTTTTTGACGATGAGCTTCCTAAATGGAATTATCTCATTAGATGCTCTTGATTGCAGATTTCTGCGCAAGTTATTTTTTAAACATTACTAAAGTAGAAATCATCACATTAAGTGAATCTTTCTTACGACAAAGTTAGTATTAATATCCGTAAAAAGCAACAAAAGAGCCTAAAAAAACATTATTTATAAGTAAAAGCCCGAAAACCATACCAGTTTTCGGGCTTTTACTTATAAATAGGGTTTCCTTTTATTCAATAACTACGGTTGTCCATCCATGCTTATCTTCCTCTATGCCATACTGGATGCCACGGAGATGATTGTAGAGTTTCGTAGAGATTGGACCTGGTTTACCATCCTTGCTAAAGGTGTAACGTTTGCCTGTATCCAAATCATCAATATAAGAAATCGGGCTAATCACGGCAGCTGTACCGCAAGCGCCTGCCTCCTCAAATGTTTCAAGTTCCTCTTCAGGAATCTGACGGCGTTCCACTTTCATACCATAGTCCTCAGCCAACTGCATCAAACTCTTGTTGGTAATGCTGGGCAAAATGCTTGTTGACTTCGGTGTGACATATGTATTGTCCTTGATGCCAAAGAAATTGGCAGCGCCACATTCGTCCATATACTTCTTTTCCTTTGCATCGAGATAGAATTCGCAAGCGTAGCCCTTCTCGTGAGCAATGGAGTTTGCCTTGAGAGAAGCAGCATAGTTGCCACCCACCTTATAGATACCTGTGCCCAACGGAGCCGAACGGTCGAAATCGCGGATGATGACATATGGATTGGTAGAGAATCCGCCCTTGAAATAAGGACCTACTGGAGAGACAAAAATCAAGAACATATATTCTGTAGCAGGATGCACACCTACCTGTGCACTAGTACCGATGAGCAACGGGCGAATATAGAGTGTAGCACCGCTCTCGTAGGTGGGCACGTATTCTTGATTAAGGCGAACTACCTTCTTAACCATCTCCTCAAACAACTCTGTAGGAACCTCTGGCATCAGAATGCCACGGCATGTGCTCTGCAGACGTGCTGCATTTTCATCCATGCGGAACACTCTAACCTTACCATCTGGGCAACGATAAGCCTTAAGGCCCTCAAATGCTTCCTGTCCGTAGTGCAGACAAGTGGCTGCCATATGCAGTTTAATGTATTCATCGGAGCAAACTTCTATCTCGCCCCACTTTCCGTTGCGATAACAGCAGCGTACATTGTAATCAGTCGGCATATAGCCGAATGATAGATTAGACCAATCGAGATCTTTCATAACACTATGCTTTTAATATAATTCTACTAATTTGGTGCAAAAGTAACAATATTATCAAACTTCTGCAACTGTTTTCTTTAAAATATTTACTCTTTGTCGTCCCCCCTCGTTTCAAGGATTGCATTCACCTCAGTCTCAGTTTGGGTGAGCTTGTCATTGCATAGTTTTATTAACTGCTGCGCCTGTTTGAGATACGTTCCCATCTCATCTATGCCAAGAGCATCGGTTTCCAACTTCTCCACAATACCCTCCAATTCGGCAAGAGCCTCCTCATATTTGATTTTCTTTTCCATATTTTCTCTACCATTATCATTCCACCTTACTATATATCTTCCCCTGTTGCAATCGAGTTTCCAACCTATCTCCTGGTTTCACTTGCGAAACCGACCTTACGATCTTGCCATTCACCAATGTAATACTATACCCTCTGTTCAACAACAGTTCGGGATTGAGCAAATCCAGCTTTTGTTGGAGAAGAAATAAATGCTGCTTCTCACGCAGTAATCGGTTCCTGCCAATGGTTTCAACCGTTGCTGGAGGAGTTGGAGTCTATGGTTTGCCGTAGTCAAAGACAACTTTGCAGCAGATAACACCTTTCCCTTCAATGGCATCAAACGCAAGCGTTCCGTTTCCAATCTACGGCGTGCAAGCAAGGTTAACATCTGTCCACAACGACTGATACGCCCCTGCGTCTGAGCTAAATTTTCTATCAAAAAAGCCGCTGCAGCCGTAGGTGTTTTCACCCGAGTATGGGAAATCATATCGAGAACACACTCATCACGTTCATGCCCAATGCCTGTAATCACCGGCAAAGGAAAATTCGCCACATTCTCCGCCAACAAGAACGTATCGAATCCCGACATATCACTCGTAGCGCCACCACCTCGGATGATGACCACTACATCAAAATCTTCCATTGAAGCATTGATGGCATCAAGCGCTGAAATGACACTTTGCTCCACGCCCTCACCTTGCATCACGGATGGGAAAAGCTGAGTAGAAAAGACAAAACCATACTCATTGGAAGTCAACTGATTACAGAAATCGCCATAACCAGCAGCCGTTGCACTCGTAACCACGGCTATGCGCTGCGCAAAAGGAGAGAGAATAAGTTGTTTATTCAGGTCGAACACCCCTTCATCCTTCAGTGTTTGGATGATTTCCATACGCTTGCGCGCCATATCGCCCAACGTATATTTAGGATCAATATCAACAACAATCCATGAAAAACCGTAGTTCTCATGAAATTGCGGATACACTTTGAGAAGCACGCGCATCCCTGCATGAAGCGTCTGACCTGTAGCCCGTTCGAAATAGGGCCGTAGCATCAGCCACTGACTGCGCCAACATTTAGCGGCAGCCTTGGCTATAGGCGTGTTGCTATCGTCCGATTTTTCTATCAATTCCATATAGCAATGTCCCCTACTCTCACACACTTCAGATAATTCCGCCTCCACCCAATATTCATCAGGAAGAGCCTGCTCAATACTTTCACGTATCAAGGCATTGAGTTGGAATAAGGAATAACGTGTGTCGTCCATCTTGGCAATGTTTTTGCAAAGATAATGTGAATGGTGCGGAATTCAAAACAAAACACAGAAAATGTCTACAATCTCTTCGCCCACTCGGATTTTTACACTATCTTTGCACACATTATTAATAATAAGCAATGGATAATAAAAAAGCAGCACTCGAATTAGGGACGAAGCCCGTGGGCCAATTGCTCACTCAATATGCCATCCCTGCCATCATAGCGATGACGGCTTCCTCGCTCTACAATATCACAGACAGCATTTTCATTGGCCAAGGTGTTGGCGCACTCGCCATTTCAGGATTGGCCATTACATTCCCCTTGATGAACCTTGCCTCCGCATTTGGTGCAGGAGTCGGCGTCGGTGCCGCAACGTTTATCTCTATGAAATTGGGACAAAAGGACTATAAAACCGCAGAGCACATACTCGGAAACACCGTGACACTCAACTTTATCATTGGTCTAGCCGTAGGATTGTTTAGTCTTCTATTCCTTGACCCCATACTCCGCTTCTTCGGAGCCAGCGACCAGACCTTGCCTTATGCACATGACTACATGGTCGTGGTTATGGCTGGCAACCTGATTTCGCACATGTATTTCGGGCTGAATGCCGTGTTGCGCGCGGCAGGAAAGCCCAAGCAAGCCATGAATCTAACTATCTTCACAGTGGTGTTAAACGCTGTGCTCTCCCCCATATTCATTTGGCCCATGCACATGGGCATCCAAGGAGCTGCACTCGCCACCATCCTCTCACAACTTGTAGCTTTGCTTTGGCAATTCCATATATTCAACGACAAGAAAGAGATTTTGCACTTCCAACGTGGCACTTACCGTTTACGCAGCGACCTTGTAAAGAATATCCTCGCTGTGGGTGTATCCCCTTTCGCTATGAACGTATGCGCCTGTATCGTTGTGATATTCATCAACCACGGCATGGTAACCTATGGAGGAGACCTTGCTGTGGGAGCCTACGGCATTGCCAACAAAGTGGCTTTCATCTTTGTCATGATATGTATCGGACTCAACCAAGGCATGCAACCGATAGCTGGATATAACTATGGTTCACTACAACTTGACCGCATGCTCCACGTTGTGAAACTCGCCATCATCGCTGGCACTGTCATTATGACCACAGGCTTCTTGGTAGCGATGCTATTACCTGGTTTCTGTGCACGCATGTTCACCACCGACAAAACACTCATCGAGATGTCTATTCGAGGCATTCGCATTGAAATGCTCATGTTCCCCATCGTGGGTTACCAAATGGTGGTGACCAGTTTCTTCCAAAGCATCGGCAAAGCGAAGATTAGCATGTTCTTGTCTCTCTCACGTCAGTTGCTCTTCTTGCTACCGATGCTCATCATGTTGCCGCCATTTTTCAAGATTGACGGAGTGTGGGCAGCTATGCCTGCATCCGATTTTATCGCAGCCATTGTGGCAGCATGGATCATGTATGTTTATATGAAACGTTTTAGAAAACAACATAAAGAACTCACCTATGGAGAACAAAAAGATAATCATTAACGTTGGCCGACAGTTGGGCAGTGGCGGACACGACATTGCCAAGATGCTCGCCAAGGATTTCGGTTGCACATTCTACGACAAAGAGTTGCTCAATCTTGCAGCTCAAGAAAGCGGCTTCAGCAAGAAGTTTTTCGAGCAGAACGACGAACATAGAGGTTTCCTCAAGTCATTGTTTCACATCCACGTACCCTTCGCAAGCGACACATCTTTCTATAACAACAAGTTCTCACAGGAGAGTCTGTTTCAATTCCAAAGCGACGCCATCAAGAAAGCCGCTGATGCAGGTTCGTGCGTATTTGTGGGTCGCTGTGCCGACTACGTATTGCGCGACTACGAAAATGTGGTTTCCGTATTTATCACCTCCGACATGAAAGACCGCACCATGCGTGTGAGCCGTCGTCACTTATGCGATGAAGAGACTGCTGAGCGCATCATCGAGAATCAAGAAAGCGACCGTTCATCCTACTACAACTACTATACAGGCAAGAAATGGGGACATAGTGCCAGCTATGATCTATGCATCAATTCAAGTATACTTGGCATTGAGATGACCGAAGCATTTATCAAAGCATTTATCAAGAAACGGTTTGGAATGGAATGAAACGCATCGGCATCATCAGCGACACGCATAGCTACTGGGACGAGAAGTACGTGAAATACCTTTCCGAGTGCGATGAGATATGGCATGCTGGCGACATTTGCTCCACAGAGATTGCAGAGCGATTGAACGACATTGCCAAACTGCGCGCCGTCTGCGGAAACTGCGATGGAGGTGATCTCCGCAGAATGTTTCCCGAACTGCTACGTTTCAAGTGCGAAGATGTTGACGTGCTCATGAAACATATCGGCGGTTATCCTGGCAACTACGACCGTAGCATTCGCGGACTCATCTATGCCAGTCCACCGCAACTGTTCATCAGCGGACATTCCCATATTCTCAAGATAAAGTACGACAAGACACTCAACCTGCTCCACATCAACCCCGGCGCCGCTGGGATGCAAGGTTGGCAGAAAGAGCGAACGATTGTCAGACTGACTATCGACGGCAGTAAATTCACAGACTGTGAAGTCATTACCCTATCAGACCATCAACAAAGCAACAAATAATAACATATCCATATGAAGACTTATCTCGTAACCGGTGCTGCAGGTTTCATCGGTGCTAATTATATCAAATACCTGCTTCACCGTAAATATAAAGACGAAGACATCAAGGTCATCGTTCTCGACTTGCTCACCTACGCTGGCAATCTCGGCACCATCAAGGATGATATCGACAACAAGCGTTGCATCTTCGTGCGCGGCGATATCCGCAACAAAGCACTTGCCGACCAACTGTTCAACGAGCACGACATCGACTTTGTGGTGAACTTCGCAGCAGAAAGCCACGTAGACCGCTCGATTGAGAACCCACAACTCTTTCTCGAGACCAACATCCTTGGCACCCAGAACCTGCTCGATGCTGCGCGCCATGCCTGGGTAACAGGTAAGGACGACACGGGGTATCCCACATGGAAACCTGGCAAACGATATCATCAAGTAAGTACAGATGAGGTTTATGGATCTCTTGGCGCTGAAGGATACTTTACGGAGCAGACACCATTATGCCCCCATAGCCCATATAGCGCATCGAAGACCAGTGCCGACATGATAGTAAAAGCCTATCACGACACCTACCATATGCCCATCACCATCACCCGTTGTTCCAACAACTACGGTCCCTATCATTTCCCCGAGAAGCTGATT
>CAVKQP010000129.1:0-6017 GCA_963658165.1 Clostridium sp. CAG:302
CTGTATGATATAGCTGATGTTCTGACTCTCCAACCGATGAACGGCATACTCCTCATACTTCTTGTTGAAAGTGAAGAGTACCATACGGCGCACGCCTTTTTTGTATTCATAGATGTGGTTCATCAGAACCTTCATGTCTACAGGTATTGCTGTCGGTTGCTGCATGTTGAAAGCCTTTCTTTTATAGGTTGTTCAAGAATTCTTAGAGTTGTGGTTGGATTGCTGCCACCCATGCGTCAATGCGCTCGTCGGTTTTGCCGTCCTCATTCACCTCGTCGAGAGGCAATCCCACGAACTTGCCGTCAACCACGGCTTCCGATTCGTCGAAGGTATAACCATCTGTTGCCACTGCGCCGATGACATTGGCGCCCGCAGCCTTGGCTGCGTTATAGAGTTCAGCCATGCCACCCACGAATGTATCAGGATAGGACTCAGAGTCGCCACAACCGAAGATGGCCACCGTTTTGCCACTCAGGTCGGCACCCTGGATAACCTTAATGCCGTCATACCAATCGTCTTGCAATTCACCTGCACCCCAAGTAGAAGTGCCGAGAATGAGGTTGTCATTGTCCGCGATAACGCCATCGTTGAGGTCGGTCACATTGATCACGTTGTCTACGCCCAATTTCTCACCGATTCTTCCAGCGAGATCTTCACAAGTGCCTGTACTTGTTCCGAAGATGATAACAGTCTTTTTCATATTCTTTCTTTATGCTTTTTATAGGTTTAAAGTCTTTATCTTATCGCTTGCAAAGTTAGTGCGTCCTACCTTACCCCACAATACCTAAATGCAATGATTTGGGAATAGAACTTTAATCATCACAATTAGGTATAGACTCGCATATACTAACACAGAAATCCCCGGAACACCTTGTAAGCGTTTCGGGGATTTCCAGATGATAATGAGTCGTCAATTATTCTGCGTTGTATGGCTCGAATGTTGCATTGCTAGTGCTGATGCCCCACTGTGGGTTATACTCCAGAATAGCATTGTCGATGGGCAATGACTGGTAGTAGGCATCTTTGATCGACTTGGTATAAGTCTTGCTACCACACTTGTGAGAGATAGTCATCTTCGCCCAAGGTTTTCCCTCGTCCAAGGCATAACGTTTGAGGTCAAGTGTACGCTGTATAGACAGCATGGGCTGTTCACGGCGACGCTCTTTCAAGATTTCCTCCAACAAAGCATCACCCGTAAGACCCGTCAGTTCAACACCATCACCCGAATAGCGATACTTTCTCAGCGTGTTCAAGTCAGCAAGTGCCCCAGCGAAATCGTTCGTTCTTGCCTCAGCCTCAGCCTTCATAAGGAGCAACAACGGATGCGTATAAGCCTGTGTGGTTGACAGTTCGTTCGAACGAGTATAAGCGATTTGCGGGCCATCATTCCATGTAGAACCACTCTTGCTTCCATTATAACCTGGCGCTTTCAGCGCAAAGAGTTTCCAGCGCAAGTCGTGCTGCGTGTCGAAGATAGACTGCCAGTCTTCTGAGGGATAGAAACGACTACTCACTACATTATAAGGAGCTATGCGATACAACATATTCTCTCGGTTGACAGTTTGGTCGAAATCATCATCAGGTCCGAGCAGATCCATCCAGTATTCCTTGTCGCATCCCTCCTCAGGAGTAACCGACTTACTGTCATCGTAGTGGAAATCGGCCAGATTGTAGATCAATTTATCCACATCACCACCCACATTCTCCAAGGCGAGTTCCCAAGCCTTCTTGCTGTCGGCGAGCATATTTGTCCAATCTCTCAGATACATGTAATACTCTGCACGTGCTGCATAAGCAGTAGCCTTGTTAGCACGAGAAGGATTAGCCACCGTTTGAGGACAGTTTTCGCAAGCATAGTCCAAGTCTTCCTTCACGCCAGCGAAGATTTGTGCAGTAGTGGCAAGAGAACCATTACCCACAGTGGGGTCTCCCGAAGTGCGGTAAGGAACTGTGGCTGTATTGTTCTCTCCGTTGGGGTCATACATAGGGCCGTACATCAAGGCCATATTCATATAGAACCACGCACGTCCCACTTTGGCTTGTGCGATGACACCTTTAGCATAGGAAGATGACGCATCCAAATCAGAGACTCCATCCACAACGTTGTTGAACAAGCCCGCTGCCTTGTAGCCATAGGTCCACCACATGGGAGTGCTTTGTGGATTGAGCATCGGTGAATAATACTTATAGGCTGCCACCACATCTTGATTGGGGAAGGTGGCATTATAGTTATATTTCATCTGATTCTCTGAAATCTCCACATTGTCGCCCAAGAAAGCATATGAGCATCCGCGGTTGTTATCCATAAACTGATAGCTCAGCGTGATAGAGTTGTTCAGGATATTCTCAAACTGAGACACTTCGGTGGGAATCATCTGGCCCACAGGCTTCACGTCGAGATAATCTCCACACGAAGACATCAGAGCTGCACCGAGAGCTACACCTATTATATATATATTCTTTTTCATTTTCTTATTCATTTAAAATCCGAAAGATATGCCAATATAAAATTCTTTGCTAAGCGGAAGGGTTGCATAACCTGCATTAGACATAGATCCCATACCGCTAGTGAAATTGTTCTCGAACGCCTCTGGGTCAATGTCACAACCCTTGGCTGTGATACGGAAAAGGTTGCGAGCCTGCAGATAGATGCGAGCATTGCTCATGCCGATGTGGCTCAGCAAACTCTTGTCAAAGTTGTAGCTCAGTGTCAGGTCGCGCATCTTCAGATAGTTGGCATTTCCGATGTTGACATCACAGAACGGGAAATAGAACAAGTCCATGTTCCACGACTGCAGGTTGGGATAGATGGTGTGTTCTTCATCGCCCGCCTTCTGCCAGCGCTGTCCCACATAACGGTTGTTGTAGTTGGAACCTTGGAAACAGTCCTTACGATATTTGTGGCCCAACTTGGCGATAAACATAAAGGAGAGACTCCAATTCTTGTAGTTGAAGGTGTTGGTCAGCGACATATCGGCTTTAGGAACGGCTGTACCTTGATAGTAAACATCGTTTACGGTAGCGTTGGAAGCAGCGGTCTTCTCGCCCTGCGCATTGTAGATCATCACTTCACCTTTTTCATTCAGCCCAGCGAAGTGATAGCCAAAGAAACCATACATCGGGTAGCCTTCCGCATGAACCGGGCTAGTAAAAGCCCAAGATGTAGAATACTTGCGCGACACGTTGTATTTCTTCACCTCATTCTTATTGAGCGATAGGTTATAGACGGCATCCCAAGAGAAGTCACGCCCCTTGATGGGTGTTCCATGAACAGACAATTCAAAACCGTGGTTCTCAATGGCACCCACATTCTTCATCATAGACGATGTTCCCGTGGTCGGGTCTATTGCATCTTTCGCCAAGAGGTCGCTACTCTTCTTCAGATAGTAGTCGAAGCTGAAACCGACACGTCCTTTCAAGAAGTCAGCATCGATACCGATGTTGGTCGTCTTGGTCTTCTCCCAACGGAGAGAGTTGTTTGGATAAGAAGAGATGCCGTTAGACACACCACCGGTCGTTCCGTTATAGGAGCCTGCAGAAAGAATCAGGTAGGGGCCTTCAGAGAGCGAGATATTACCATTGACACCATAGGATGCGCGCAAATTCAAGCGGCTCACCCAATCGGCATGGAAGAACTTCTCGTTATTAATCTTCCATGTACCACCGACAGACCACAAAGGTTTGTGACGATACTTGGGATTGGTACCGAAGAAGTTGGTCAAATCCTCACGAATACTTCCGCTCACGAGATAGCGGTCGTCATATTCATACGAGCCGTTGAAATACCACGACACGAAACGGTTGTCACGAAGACTGTAGCTTCCATATTGAATAGCATTCGACAGCGTGTTGCTATATAGCAAGTCCTGCTTGAAGGTATTGTTCTTGAAGTCTACGATATTGAACGGGGTGAAAGAACCTGCCGTTGAATTGTAGCCCAAGCGTGTTTCATACTGGTTGCTATCTGTAGAGATACGACGTACTTCATTACCTGCCAATGCACTGATGCGGTGTGCGCCAAACTGTCCGTTGTAGTTGATTTGTGTACGGATGGTCCAGTTCTCGTTCGTGGAGCGCGTCTCGTTAATCATATCACCATCAGGAGCGTAGTGGTTCGCATTGTTTTTCTTCGATGTCATGCTATTATAAGCCAGACGCATGCAGTAGCTCTTGGCTTCTGCTATCGATTTGTAGGTAGTGTTGGCGCGCGACCATGTGCCACCAACCTCTGCACTGATACCCTTCCAGATGTCGAAATGCAGATAAGCATTCAACCGCGCCCCAAAGTTCTGGGTCGTGTTGTAGTCTTGATACGCATCGGTAATGGGATTGTAGGTCACATCCTTCAGTCCACTCACTTGGTCAAAGGTGTTTTGCAGGGCATAGCTGACCGTACGGATGTTGGTCAGATTGCCGTTCTCGTCTACCAATTGTGTGTAGGGTTGCACATAACTTGAATAGTTGGTCAAGGTCTGCCACGATGTGTTGGGCGACTTTGCCCTTGTATATCTCAAGTTGGCAGCCACACCAACAGTCATAAACTTGTAGGGTTTCCACGTGTTCTTGAAGTCAATAATCAGGCGGTTGTCCTTGGTGTTAATATAGGAACTACGGTCGTTGGTGTAGTTGACAGCCAGATTATAAGTCACGTCATCGCTACCTCCGCTGATAGACACATTGTGCATTTGTTGGAAAGCAGTGCGAAACATATATTTCTTCATCTGCGAAAGCACGTTATAGCCTCTCATCTTGCCGATTTGTTCATTGAACGCATCTTCACTCATCAAGCCTGCCTTGCGTGCCACCATCATATATTCCACTTCCGACATGCCATTGTATTCATCGGAAATGCTATAGCTGCTTGCATTCTGATTGAAGAGTTCCATTTCGGCATCAATATAGTCCGAAGTGCTCGCCATGTGCAACTGATCCAAATCGGGTTTGGGTTCAAACTTGAACGTACCTTGGTATCTTACCTTAGCCTTTCCCTTGGCTCCACTTTTGGTTGTGACTACGATGACGCCATTGGCTGAACGTGAACCATAGATAGAGGCTGCCACACCATCCTTGAGCACCGTGACGTTCTCAATGTTCTCAGGGTTCAGTTCGCTGAGGTCGCCCTCTGTAGGATAGCCGTCCACTACCAGCAATGGCTTGGTTTCTGCTATCAGGGTAGATATACCGCGGATAGATATGTTGCCGTCCTTATCCAACACGACACCAGCCACCTGTCCTTCAATGACATTCTTTAGGTCGGAGTTCAGTTTAGACTCCAGTTGTTTTCCACTCACCGTGCCGAATGCGCCCGTAGCTCTTTCCTTGGAGATGGTCTGATAACCTGTCACCACGACTTCACCGAGTCCCTGGGCACTTTCCGTCATCCTGACTGCGATGCCGTTACTCTTTCTAGGATTCACAACAACCTTTGTGTCTTTCATTCCGAGATAGGAAACAACAAGAGTGCAGTTGCCACGACGATTGGAAGCCACGGAGAAGTTACCATTCAAGTCGGTAACCGTTCCGCCTTTCTCTCCCTCAATTCTGACAGTAGCCCCCACGATAGGGTCACCATTCTCATCGAGTACTTGTCCACTAAATTTCGTGTTTCCTTCTTTAAACGCTGATGCGTTCACATGTTTGGCTGGGACTTGGGCATAAACTTTACCCCCCCCCGACCAATAATGCAGCCAAACAAGATGCAATCAAAATTCTACTTTCTCTCATTTCTAAAACTTTAGTTTGTGTATTAGGAAATCTCTCTTTATCAATCCGAATGCTTATAATGGGTGCAAAGATATAACAAAAATGTTTAACACCCTAATTTGTACTAAACAAATGTATCGCTTTCCTTGAAAAATACTACCACAAAGATACTATTGCACATTTATGCTCATATCTGATGAATCACAGTTGGTGCAAAGGTAAGTTTTTCTTAAATCCGTAATTTAGCCCATTGTTTCATAAGCTACTCAGCGCATAAAGCGGCACGACATTCACATGCCTTACCTCGTTCTCGT
>CAVKQP010000130.1:0-6015 GCA_963658165.1 Clostridium sp. CAG:302
ATGTAGTAGCAGCTACACCATCGTAGTCGTTTTCGTAGCGGTTCCAACCGAGTTCGAAATTGATAGCCACTTTCTTAGCCACCTTGAACTGATTCAAGATACCAACGCTCCAATCCATTGCGTATGTGTCGTATGTGCAAGAGCGAGAAACACCAGCACCTGCGAATGGAATGAAATTCCATACACGGTTAGGATTGTAACCACAAAGCATATTGCTGAGGTTGAAGAGCACCTGCTCGTTCAATGTCCAATATTTGTTGCCGTTGCCATAGTTGTCACCGTCTGTAACAGTCTTGCCCCAAATGCCCTGCAACTTTGTGCGGAGACCAAGACCTGGAGTGAACCACTTACCGATGGCTACAGAAGCGCCTGGGTTAGAGCGGAACTTCTTGATGGGGCTCTTAGAGAGGCCCTGACCATGCTCTTCGCCTGAATACCAAGCGTTCCAATCAACGCCTACCTGAATAAACCAATTACTCCAAAAAGAGTTTGTTGCTACGCTGTACTTCTGAGTAGGAACAGATTCTGTGCTCTGTGCCATAGCTGCAGTAGAAAGACCAGCAAATGCTAATGCGATAAATAACTTTTTCATAAGTCTACTAATTTATTTAATCTTAAATTTATATGCTTCTATAATTTGCCCTCACCATCACGATGACGGCTTCACGTATTTCGGGGCAAAGTTACAATATTTTTTTATATATTTCTAATTATGGCAAAAAAATCTGCTCTTTTTGTATAAAAAATACTAATATCTGCTTCATATAGGGCATTTTAGCCCAACAAATGCTCGATTTCCTGTTGACGCAAGATACACAAAACTGATTTGCCGTCGGGGGTATAGTTGACATTGGAGCAAGAGAACAAGCCATCAACAATGTGTTCCATTTCCTGATTAGACAGGGCTTGTCCCTGCGGAATGGCTGCATGGCGTGCCAAGGTGAGTGCCAACGACTTGTTGATCTCGTCAATCACACTAGTCCCCTCGCCCATGGCGGTGGAAACCATCTCCTCGACCAGTTTCACCATGTCAAGCCCTTCAAGTCCTACGGGCACGGCTGTGATGGAATAGCTACCACCTCCAAGGTCGTTCAGCTCAAAGCCAAGCATTTCCATCTCTGGTATGACCACTTGCAGCTTTACGCTATCGGCAGCAGCAAACTGCACCACTTCGGGGAACGCGACACGCTGCGACAAGGTGGCCTGCTTATTAAACTGGTCCAGATAGCGTTCATATAATATACGTACGTGCGCGCGATGCTGGTCGATAATCATCAGTCCCGACTTTACCGCAGTCATGATGTAGGTGCCCTTATATTGATAATGTGTGGGCGACTTCTCGGCTATCACACTTTCATCGGACGATTCTGCTGGCATATCGAACATTTCTGGTTCCTTCGGCATCTCATCGGGAGCCATTTCTCCATAGAGTTTTTCCCATCCTTCGACCGAAGGGTGGGATGGTATGGAAGAACGGCCATGAGACGATGGGGTTTCCTTGAATGGATTGTATTGAGGATTGAAGTCGATTTTGGGGGCTGCCGTACCCGAATTAGGATTAAACACAGGGATGTCTGGACAGTCTTGTGTGTCGAAATCTATTGAGGGTACATCGTTGAATCTGCCGACAGCATCTTTGACCGCAGCGGAAAGGATTTGCCAGATTTCCTGCTCGTTTTCAAATTTAATCTCTGTCTTGGTCGGATGGATGTTCACATCGATATCCTCTGGATTGATATCGAAATAGATGAAATAGGGCACTTGCTCTCCCACCATAATCAAGCGCTCGAAAGCTGCCATCACCGCCTTGTTGAAATAGGGGTGTTTCATGTAACGCCCATTGACAAAGAAATATTGGTGAGGAGCTTTCTTGCGGGCTGCCTCAGGCTTGCCCACAAAACCAGAAACCTTGCAAAGCGTGGTTTCCACGTTTAGAGGTAGGAGGTTTTGGTTAAGTCGTTTGCCGAAAACATCGATAATACGTTGGCGCAAATTGCCGGCACGAAGATTCATCAGCTCGACATTATTGCTATGCAACGTGAAAGTGATCTGTGGATAAACCAAGACGATACGTTCAAAAGCCGTGATGATGTTGTTGAGTTCCGTCTGGTTAGACTTCAAGAATTTGCGACGAGCAGGCACGTTGAAGAACAAGTTTTCAATGGTGAAATTACTTCCCACAGGGCACGACACGGGTTCTTGTCCCATGTATTTGCTACCAGAAATGCATAGGGAGGTCCCGATATCCTCACCCTTCATCCTAGTTTTCAGCGTCACTTGCGCCACGGCCGCAATGGAAGCCAACGCCTCGCCTCGAAATCCCATAGTGTGCAACGAGAAGAGGTCGGCAGCCGCACGTATCTTCGAGGTAGCATGGCGTTCGAAAGAAAGACGGGCATCGGTTTCAGACATGCCGCAACCATCGTCAATCACTTGTATTGACGTGCGTCCTGCATCTGTCACCAACACATTGATGGTCTTGGCTCCTGCATCCACAGCGTTCTCAACCAGTTCCTTGATGACACTTGCTGGGCGCTGTATCACCTCACCGGCTGCAATCTGATTGGCCACCGAATCGGGTAAAAGCTGAATTACATCACTCATCGTTTTCTATATTTTCATTGTGCAAGCATGGCCCACAATATAGCCAATGCCATGATTAATAACAATATTTTCCGAACACTCAAGTACGTTTTGCCTTCCTGCTCACCCTCTTTCCGTTTGCGCAGATGGTTGGTAGCATGGACAAACGCCCCGTGAAGTGACTCTGGGCGGAAAGGCGCCGGAGAAGAAAGTCCTAACTCAAGGCGTGCCTTTTCTTCCAACTCTTTCAATCGTGCCTTGCGCTCATCATAATAGATGTATTCATGATGGAAGCCTCGTGGCTTGCGCATGCTAAAAAGACTCATGGATGGTCCTCCGTAAGCGCTTTCTGTTCCTGTCGGGGTCGTTGGGGAGTTGCCGTCAAGCCCAACTTCTGCAAGGGGGCTTCACGACGTTTCACTTCGCGCAGTTCCGTTCCCTTTGCTTTGCCGCGCCATTCATAGATGTCGTTTTTGTCTACAGGACGGATGTAGTCAAACCATGCATAACTGTTGAGTTTGTCACGACCTGGTGGTATCTGAGTCATCGGATAGATAACCAAGTCGGCTTTGGGCATCCAGATTTTTTCCAAACGTTGGTTGGCATCCAAATACATGCGCATGGTATCGCTCTCTGCATAATTGAGTCCGATGAGTGTACTGTCTTTGTCATCCACGGGATAATAGATGGTCGTCACATTAGATATTGCTTCATTGCGTTTCATCTTCCCTTCCATAAAGAATGACTTCATCTCTTTGGAGGAGATCTGGTTATAGTGTTTCTTGTCGGGCATTTGTTCCACAGACAAGGCTTGACCGATGACATGTGCCCAATCGATGGTGGAGTCACGCATATAGACCCGTATGACCTCGCCCAACAATTGTCGGTTTTCCCCACTCCACACAATAGGATCTTTATACATCGTCATGCACGAATCCTTACTGTTCATCACAAGAGAATCGCAAACAGCCTGCACATCTGTGCGGTAAGCCCGCACCCGATGATAGCAATACACCTCTCGATAAACAGAATCGGTATTGATATGAAAGGTCTTCAGCCGGATGGTGTCGGCATGCATCCACAACGTATCTTTCTGAGAATAGTCTACGGCTGTAGGATTGCGCGTGGCAACGGCTACGCCCGTCTGATCATTATAATAGCAATAATCGCCCGTCAACTGGTTCTTGTTCTTGTTGTCCACATAAACCACATTGCGAAAGCCTTCGTTCTCTCCCGTCTTACTATTAAAATAGAGACTGTCTGCCGTGATGGTCTTAGTCTTGTCCTTGCTGGTCACTGTGGAGCGACCATAAAGACGAGCTTTGTCGTGTTCGGTGTCGTAATATCCATCCTCAGTGTTGATGAGATTTCCCTCATTATAAACGACGGAGGGTCCTGTTACATGGGCTAACTTTGCCTGCGTGTCGTAATGGAGCGTGTCGGTATTAATGTCGTATTTAGGACTTTTCAGCCGAACGTTGTAATAGAATGTGGCTTGACGGCTATTCGTATTATATTCACCCCAGTCGGACACCAACGTATTCTTTCCATCGACAAGTCGGCCACCTTCGAAGAAATAGCCGAAGGAAAACTTCCTGTCATAATCCAAGCTGTCGCAATAGAGGGTAGACTTCTGATGATGGAGCACCACATTTCGGCGAGCGCGTACCATCTCTTCCAACCCATCATAGTAGGCATAATCGCTATTCAGTGTATATTTTCCCTTCTCCACCATATAGACATGACCAAATGCTTCGAAAGAATTGTCGTCCTGACGGAAATAGGCACTGTCGCAAGTGAGGTGCACACCTTGATGACGGAACGCCACCTTACCTTTCACTATCTGAACACCAGGCTTGACAAACTCGTCAAACTTCAGCTCGTCGGCATGTTCCAAATAAACTCGGTCATCGGGAGCCACTTTCTTAGCCTTCCTTGATACCATCTTTGACTGAGTAGCGCATAGCCCAAACAGGCACAGAGCCATCACTAGGATGATTCTGTGCCCGCCCCAAAGCTTATTGATGTCTTTTATTGTCATTTAATCCAACCTTGATATTCAAACTTGCAATCCTTATATCGGTCGTTCATCTTCACATAGGTAGACTTTATTTTATCGTTCACCCACTTGCGAAGAACTTCCATACGTCGCTGGGAAAGCACAACATCTTTCATGGTCTGATAGTCCTCAGTGATTGTAGCACGATGGCCTTCTACCCTTGATTTAAGTTTCACAATAGCGCATACAGTCTTGCCCTTACTGTTGATCATGGAGAAAGGTGCTGAAACCTGATCGACCTTCAATGTGTCAACAACACGAGCGACCTCTGACGGCAAGTCCTGCATGCGGAACTTTGATGTTCGTGTCTGACTATTCATGTCTGTATATGCCATTAAGCCATGGTTAAGACGCGTGTCTTTGTCGTCAGAAAGCACACCAACAGCCTCCTCAAAGGAGAACTTTTTGTCGCGTATGTCGCTGCCTATCGAATCCAAACGTGCGAGCGTCTTGTCAATGCTCTCCTGGTCGACACGAGGCTTCAACAAGATATGGCGCACATTAATCTTGTCGCCACGTTTGTCTATCAGCTGGATGATATGGAATCCGAACTCCGTCTCCACAATCTTTGAGATTTTCTTCGGGTCTGTCAAGTTAAAGGCCACATTAGCGAAGGCGGGATCAAGCGTGCCACGCCCCACGAAGCCGATTTCACCGCCCTGACGCGCAGAACCTGGATCTTCAGAATAAAGTCGTGCCAATGCAGCAAAAGAAATCTCGCCCTTGTTCACACGATCGGTATATTCACGCAGTTCGTCTTTCACCCGGTTAATTTCCTCTTGAGGCAGTTGTGGCGCATTCGTCAAGATTTCCACTTCCACCTCCGTCGGAACATAGGGTAAGCTATCCTGCGGCACATTCTTGAAGTAATTGCGCACATCAGCTGGAGTCACCGACACATCACCAATGAGCTTCTGCTTCATCTTGTCAATCAACTCGTGATTCTTGAAATCGTCATGCAACTCCTGACGCATCTGAGTCACAGTTTGTTTGCGATATTCCTCCAATTTTTCCTTGGAGCCAATCATCTGTATCCAACCATTGATTTGCTGATCAATGCCCTGAGATATCTCTGACTCTGTTACCTCAATACTATCAAGAGCAGCCTGATGAAGATACAACTTCTGCACTGCCAACTGTTCAGGTATCAAGCAGTCGGGATTGCCGTTCCACTTTACTCCTTCTTGTTCGCTTTGCAGCCTCATCACTTCTACATCTGACTTCAATATAGGCTCATCACCGACGACCCAAATCACCTCGTCAACTACACTATTTTCATTGACTGGCGCTGACGCTTGTTCCACTTTCGCAGTATCTGAATCGGGTGCATAATAAGATATTGGGGTCTTGCCTGCACGAGCTGAGATGACAGC
>CAVKQP010000131.1:0-5977 GCA_963658165.1 Clostridium sp. CAG:302
ACTTTGATCCATCCCGCTTACCTAACTATGTGTTCCGCATGGATAACGATCTGATGGACAAGCGCATATTCGGAGGCGCAGCGACAACGGGTGGTTATCAAGACGACTACCGCTATCGCATGGAGTGGGTGGCTACGGGAAGCAACCGTTATTTCTATAAGTATCGCGACATGCAGGCTTCGGGCAGCATCAAGAACACCATGATACCGATGCTCCGACTGGGCGAGATGTATCTCATTGCCGCCGAGAGCCAAAGCGAAAACCTCAGTGCGGGCGTTTCCTTGATTAACACTTTGCGACGCAACAGAGGCGTTTCGTCATTGCAAACACTCACTCCCGACTTGCTCAAGAATGAGTATATCCGTGAGTTATATGGCGAGGGACAGTTGTTCTATCTGTACAAACGCCTGTATAGCGACATCATTACGTCTGCCACAGCGAGCAAGAACCCGAAGGCAAGTGACAAAGTATTCGTACTTCCGATGCCTGATTCGGAAACCGAAAACAGATAATGACCCAACGTAAAGACTAAGGAAATGAAAGCTAACATACTGAAACTGGGTGTGAGTGCTGCCGTCGCGTTGACATTGTTCGCGGCTTGCAGTGAGCAGACACCAGGTGAATTCGACCAAATAGAGGGTGTCTATTTCAACAATCGAAGCAATACGAGCATCTTGCAAGACTCTGCAGACGTCACGTTTGTCTACCAGAAAGGGGACGAGATGGAGGTTTCTGCCAATGTGCAACTGCTCGGTCGTCCTGCAGACAAAGACCGCAAGGTGAACGTAGTGGTCACTTCTGATGATGCCATAGAGGGCACTGACTATGTGCTACCCACCACTTCTGTGTTGCCGGCAGGCGCCACCACCTTCAATTACACCATCACGCTGAAGCGCACATCGGTGCTAAAGACAACTAAAAAGCACCTGCTCTTGACGCTCCAACCGAGTGCCGACTTCACGCTCCCCGTCTCATCGGAGGTGACATCGAACGGTGACGAGGTGACAACTCTCACTTATCGCATCATCTTCAGCGACCAATTCACCACGAAACCGAAGGCTTGGGAGAATGGATTACTAGGGACCTTTACACAGCAGAAGTTCGAACTGATTTGCAAGGTGCTCGATGTAGACCCTTCAGATTTTACCGACGACACCAAGATGACGCTGCCTATGCAAGCGTATATCTGTGCGGAGATGACCAATTATGTGAGTGAACAGAAGAGCAAAAGGGATGCGGGCGAGGCGTATGACAGCGATGCCTTTCATGCCGATGGCTCACCGCTCTCGTTTGAAGAATAATGTGGACTAAAAGAAACAATGAGAATGAAGAATTACATAGGTGGAGTGCTTGTCACGATGGTAGCTTTGTTTTGTACGGGGTGTGCACAAGACGAGGGCAATTATGACTATCATGCACTCAACGAACCGAACATTACGGGTGTGCCCGACAGCCTGTCGGTGCTCATACACGACCGATTGGAACTCGACCCAGCCATGGGCGACAACATTACCGACACCACTGCTTATGACTATGAGTGGAAGGTGATCAACCGCAGTGGCGACAACGAGGTGGCTGTGTTGGGCTCCTACAAGAAACTATCGCGCGAGGTGACACTCGACGCAGGGGAATATATGCTCTATTTCAAAGCCACAGAGCGTCGCTCGGGACTCTTTTGGAGCAAATCGTATCCCCTCACCGTGAGCGATCCCTCGTCGTTGGGATGGATGATACTGTGCGACAACAACGGGAAAACACGCCTCGACGTGGTGTCTGACATTACGGGCAAGACCTACTTCGACGTGCTGAAAGACAATGGCATGCCCGAATTAGACGGTCCTTATGCCATCCAGTATGAACCCAATTGCGGCTATAGCGGATCGCCTTTCTACCTGTTTACCGCCAGCGGCGCTACCCGTTTGTCGAAGAATAACTTCGCTTGGCAACGCGACTACGACTTTAAGTATGAGGTGGCACAGCAACCTAACGTGGCACCACACACCATGGTGTGCGAGCAAAACGGCTTGAGTCGGGTCTTCGTCAGTGAGGGTAAGGCACGCTATGCGCAAAATATGGGTATTCAAGGTTTGTTCGGCTCGCCTGCCAACAAAGACTTTGAGGCTGCGCCCTACGTGGGTGTGAACATCGGCGCACAGAGTTATGTGTCTATCTACTTGCTCTACGATACGACCAATAAACGCTTTATGGCATACTGCCCACTGCTTCAGAGTGCAGGCTTCAACGCTTCCGTCATACAGACAATGCCCGATATGGAGCAGATTTGCATCGGCAGTAAGGGTGACGATATGGTCACTGGCACAGCGTTTAGTGACTATCCTGAGGGTCTTGACTTCGTGTATATGGAGAACACCACCTACGATCCAGGCAATGCCAAGATGGGTATCACCTACACGGTGTTGGCCCATGGCAACAACTACTACCTATATGGCATACAGTTGGGCGACCTCATCACCTTCAGCGAGTGCACCTTCGGCATAGGCAAAGCCTACTATGGCGACTTGAGCGGATGCACAGATATCAACAAGGCTTCGCACTTTGCGTTCAGTTCTATGCGCAATTACATGTATTACGCAGTGGGAGGAACGGTCTACAGAGTGGACCTTTCGGAGAAGCCACTCACCGCCGAGCGACAGTTTACCCTGTCGGGCGAGACCATCACCTGTATGAAATTCAACCTCTATCGCACCACTTCCACGACCGCAGACTACGACTTGGTGGTAGGATCCTACCGGCAGGGCAATGGCACCCTGCGCATCTATGACGGCATGAAGAACGAGGGCGACTTCACGGGTGTGTCTCCTAAGGTGTATACAGGCTTTGCCAAAATTGTGGATGCTACCTATCGGGAGCGTACAAACTAAACCATGGAAAGAGTAATCAGATGAGAAAAAGAATCATAACAAGCCTCTTCGTGCTCGTAGCTGTGATTGTGGCACAAGCTGCAGAGGGCATTACGGTCGATTTCAAAGTGAAGAATCAAGTGGCAGCCAACGTGGCGTTGGTCTATCACATGAGTGTAAACGAGCACAAACTGACCCCCGATGGGGAAGCAAGCATTGAGATTAAAGGTCTTGATGCGCTCTATGCGCAGGTTTACTATGGCGAGAAATCGCGCACAGTCTATCTGCAGCAGGGCGATAAGGTGATGGTGTCGTTCGATGCAGCCGACTTCGACAACACATTCTCCGTGACGGGCGGCAACGAGAAGGCTAATGCCTATTTGGGCAGAATGCAACTTGTCGGACTTCCCGACCAGACATACGCCCAGCCATTCGCCGCTTTCAAGGCAAGCGTAAACGAGAAAATCAACTCTATGATACGCTTGTTGAAGGTGCGGAAGTTTGAGAAGAACGACAAGTTTGAGAAGATGGAGGAGGGGAGAATCACCTATTTCTATGCCAGTGCGCTACTGATGTATCCTGTGAGTCACATGTATATGACGGGCGACACGACTGCTGTGCAGGGCAAAGACTACATGAGCGCCGTGAAGAAATACGTGCGCGAGGATGACGACTTGGCTGACCTCGACGAATATCGCAACTTCATGATCGAAGCAGCTCACTTGTTTGACGATGCCAACCGCCACGTGCGCCAACTCTATCCCAAGACCCTCGCCGAGATGAACTACATTGGCAGCCATGTGAAAAGTGAGAAAGTGCGCGAGTCACTCATCCATTTCCTAGCGTTCACCTACGTGGAAGGCAATGGCACAGACCACATCTCCGACCTCGAAAACCTATATTACACCTACGTCACATCGCCTCTGCTCAATGAGCAGTTTAGGTTGGCTTGTGCCAAATGGGACAAGGCGGCAGTGGGACGACCGTCTCCCGACTTCTGTGGCACCGATGTGAATGGCAAACAATATAGCGTGCGCGACTTCCGTGGCAAGTATGTATATATAGATATGTGGGCAACTTGGTGCGGTCCATGCCAAAAGGAACTTCCCTTTCTAAAGCAACTTGAGGAAAAATACCACGACAGAAACATCGTTTTCTTAGGCCTGTCTATCGACAAAAATGTGGAGAAATGGAAGCAAAGGGTGGCGAGTGGCGCACTCTGCGGCACCCAACTGCACATAGGCACAGGCACTTCATTTCAGAAAGACTATAAGATTGGGGGCATTCCCCACTTCATCCTGCTCGACCCAAACGGCCGCATTGTCAACCCCAACATGACGCGTCCGTCGAGCGAGGACACCGAGAAGATATTGAACAGTCTACAGGGACTGTGACATATAAGAGAGAGTATTCACATATTAAATTATCAACAGTAAAAAGATTATGAGAAAGTTGATTTCAATGATGATGATGCTTTGTGCTATCATCACGTTCTCCGCTTGTTCGTCGGACGACGACAACGCAGGAAAGAACCCCGTGACAAACATCGTAGTGCCTACCTCTGCTGCTGTGGGAAGCGAGCAGACCATTCAGGGCAAAGGCTTTACGTCAGACATGACCTTGGTGCTTAGCCAGAACGACAACAACTACGAGGTGGTGTCAAAGGTGAGTAGCAACGGCATCACCTTTACCGTTCCCTATACGCTGGTGCCAGGCGAGGCAAGTGTTAGTCTGAAACAAGGCGACAACAAGTGGGCTATTGGCACGATGACACTCACCGAAGCTCAAAACCCCATCGTCTCTCCCCGTGCTCCCGAATACCTCAGCCTCGGTAGCGCAGCCACCATTGAAGGTTCAGGATATGAGGAAGGTGACGGTGTCGTATTGGTTGCTGCAGAAAGCTCAGGCGACCAGGGCGTGAAGGCAAGCGGCACAGTTACCGCAGAAGGATTGAGCTTCACAGTGCCCGAAACTGCCGAAGGAGCCTATAAGGTATACGTAGTTCGTGGCAACACGAAGTGGTATCTTTCAGACGCAGTCGTTTACAAGGCACGCCGCATCAAGAGTGTTACCTATGTTAACCCTATGGTTGCCGTGATGTTTGGCGTAGAGGACGGAACCATGGTATTAAACTTTGCGTATGACGAGGAAGGCAAGCTGACATCCATAACCTCAGGGTTAGGAGCTGATTGGGATTTTGCTTATGAGAAGAAAGAGGACGGTTCATATGAAATAAACACAACCAGCATTCTTTATGGACAGCCTATAACTCTTACGATGAAGGACGGCAAAGTGATTAAATCCACCCCAATGACGGCATGGGACGATACAGAAAAGTATAACAACTGGACTTATGATGGTAATCGTCTGAAGACTGTGCTGAACCCAGGTGCGAACTTTGAGGGTTGTCAAATTACGGATAACAGCTATAATAGCGATGGTAATCTTGAAACACTTGACTTCGGAGGCGAGATGAAGTTTGCCTTTGGCAACACATTGGCAGTGCCTTACACCATTGACCCATGCTATTTCGTCAATATCATGACGTATATGTTGCAAGGTGAAGACGCATTTATCGGCATGCTACTCAACCAGACTGTGGTCGGTTCGAAGTATTTCCCAACCACAGCCAAGTTCTACTCTGTAAGTGAAACTGGCGAGGATGTATGGACAGACGTAAACTTGAACACTACATTCTCTAACAACGAACTCACCATCAGCATCACAGAAACAATGGCAGATGCAGGTGTTTATCCTACTACAATAAAGGTTACTTACGAAGACAAATAATAACGTCGGTAGGAAAACATTGATCTTTCAATGCCCTCAAAGCAAGTGCAAATGCTTTGGGGGCATTTCTCTTTTTCGTAAGACTGCCTCTCACAATGTGTAAAACTACGTTTTGCGGGTCGTAAAACGGCCTCCCACGAATCGTTAGTCGTAGTGTAACGAGGCAAAAACAAAAAAGTAAAGAAAAAGTCGGGGATTTGTTTTGTGGGTTAAAAATATTGTTGTACCTTTGCAATCGCATTTGAAAAAGTGCTGTTCTTTGAAGTATTTAAAGCATGCGGCAATAGCTCAGTTGGTAGAGCACAACCTTGCCAAGGTTGGGGTCG
>CAVKQP010000132.1:0-5963 GCA_963658165.1 Clostridium sp. CAG:302
GGATAGCTCATGTCGTATGCTTCCACATACGACTGTGCCAAGAGCGAGTCGTTCATCTTCAGTTGTGGGTTGAAGCCGAGCGTGCGTGCAGGGGGCAGAAACAGTCTGTCCTCGGCATCGTATGCGGCTTCTATATGGTGAGTCATGAACCCACCTAATCCCGGAACGATTACGCAATCGTTGTCCAGAAGCAATATTTCAATATGTCTGTCTAATTCAATCACGTTGCAAAGTTAAGTATTTTTCTTGACACGAACAAGCCTGTAAAACTATTTTTCTGCGGTCGAAAATAAATAGTCTCTATCGTTTTGGTGTTTGCTTGTTTTTATTTATCTTTGCCTTTAAATAAGATATAACCCAAGAAAAAGATGAATTATTTGGCAACAGAAATTGAAGGAGTCTATATCCTAGAACCCAAAGTATTTGAGGATGCGCGTGGCTATTTCTTTGAGTCATGGAAGAAAGAAGACTTTGAGAAACATGTAGGCAAGGTTGATTTCGTGCAAGACAACGAGTCGAAATCGAGCTATGGTGTGCTTCGCGGACTTCATTATCAAAAAGGAGAATACTCTCAAGCCAAGTTGGTGCGGGTCATTAAGGGCCGTGTGCTCGATGTGGCGGTAGACTTGCGCAAAGACTCAGCTACCTACGGCAAGCATGTGATGGTAGAGTTGAGCGAGGACAACAAACGGCAATTCTTCATTCCACGTGGCTTTGCTCATGGTTTTTTAGTGCTGAGCGATGAGGCTATATTTACTTATAAGGTAGACAATGTGTATGCTCCTGCAGAGGAGGCATCCATACGTTGGGACGACAAAGACTTGGCTATTGCATGGCCCATCGATAAAAAAGATGTGCTCACAAGCGAGAAAGACTTGTTGAAAGCTAAGTCGTTCAAAGACGCAGACAGTTTTTAAGGAAAACCAAAGATAATCATGAATATTGCTATTGTTGGCACAGGATATGTGGGATTGGTGTCGGGAACATGTTTCGCCGACACAGGTGCCAATGTGACCTGTGTGGATGTGGATGCCCAAAAGATAGAACGGTTGCAAAAGGGGAATATCCCTATTTATGAACCGGGACTTGATGAACTGGTGATTAAGAATGTCAAGGCAGGGCGACTGAAGTTTACCACAGATCTTGCTTCGGTGCTCAACGATCAGCAAATCGTTTTCTCAGCCGTGGGCACACCGCCCGACGAGGATGGAAGCGCCGACTTGAAATATGTGCTTCAGGTGGCTAAGACCATCGGAGAAAACATCAATCGCTATCTCGTGGTGGTTACTAAAAGTACGGTTCCCGTAGGGACGGCACGCAAGGTGCGTGAGACCATACAGCGCGAGATAGACCGTCGTGGTGTTCAGGTGGACTTCGACGTGGCAAGCAATCCCGAGTTTCTGAAGGAAGGCAATGCCATCAAGGACTTCATGAGTCCCGACCGCGTGGTTGTGGGCGTGGAGAGTGAACGGGCGAAGACCATACTGACTAAACTCTATAAGCCATTTCTTATCAATAATTTCCGCGTGATATTCATGGATATCCCAAGTGCGGAGATGACCAAATATGCCGCCAACTCTATGTTGGCTACCCGCATATCATTCATGAACGACATTGCCAACCTGTGTGAACGGGTGGGCGCAGATGTAAATATGGTGCGTGCGGGCATTGGATCAGACACGCGTATCGGTAGGAAGTTTCTCTATGCAGGTTGTGGCTATGGCGGTTCGTGCTTCCCGAAAGATGTGAAAGCACTCATCAAAACCGCAGACGACAACGGCTACTCGATGGAGGTGCTCAAGGCGGTGGAGCGTGTGAACGAACAGCAGAAAAGCATACTCTATCGCAAACTCTTGAAGTTCTATCCTGACGGACAACTCAGCGGAAAGACCGTGGCACTTTGGGGACTGGCGTTTAAGCCCGAAACCGATGATATGCGCGAGTCGACGGCGTTGGTAATCATCCGTCTGCTCAAGGCTGCGGGGTGCACTATTCGTGCCTATGACCCTGTGGCTATGGTCGAATGTTGGCGTAGGGTGGGAGACGAAGTGGTCTATTGTCGCGACATGTATGATGCTGTGCTCAACGCAGATGCGCTGTTGTTGCTCACCGAGTGGAAGGAATTCCGATTGCCCAGTTGGGAGGTGATAGCCAAGGCTATGCGTCGTCCGTTGGTCATCGATGGTCGTAACATCTTTGATGCGGAGGAAATGGAAAGCATAGGATTCGAATATCACTGCATAGGGAAATAGAAATCATATTACCAGAAGTGTTGAAAAAGAATATCATCTTGCCATTGTGTCTTGCTGCAGTCTTTGTGGCATGTGGCGAACAGAAGAAGAACGTGCTTGTAGACCCGCAGGAGGACAAGCAGGCTAAAGCCCTCTTGCAGGGGGTGTGGGTGAATGAGGATGAGGAAGACGTGGCTTTTATGGCCAAGGGCGACAGCATCTTCTATCCCGATAGCGTCAGTCAGCCTGTTCGCTTCATGATTGTGGGCGACACGCTTGTGATGCAGGGAGCCACTACGGCTAAATATCCTGTGGTGAAGCAGGCTGCCCATCTGTTCGTTTTCAAAAACCAGAACGGGGAAACCGTGCGCTTGACAAAGAGTGGTAATCCTGCCGACAAGGCTTTGTTTGTGGTCGATCGTCCCAAGGTGATCAACCAAAATCATGTGGTCAAACGTGATACTGTGATTGTCTATGGAGAGGATCGCTATCACAGTTATGTGCAGGTTAACCCCACTACCTATAAGGTGGTCAAGACGGTATATAACGATGAAGGTGTAGAGGTGGGCAATGTGTACTATGACAACATTGTTCATGTGAGTCTGTTCAAGGGTAGTCGCCAGTTGTTTAGTCATGATTTCCGCAAACAGGAATTTGCTCGACTTGTGCCCGATCAATACTTGAGTCAGGCGGTGTTGAGCGACATCGTCTATGATCATACCACTCCCAAAGGATTTACTTATTATGCCCAACTGCTCATTCCAGACGGTTCGAGCAGTTATATGGTCAAGGTTACACTCTCGTTTGAGGGGAAAATGACGATGGCACTGGAGTAGAAACCATTAGAATCTATGTCGAACGATTACTTTCAGTTCAAGCAATTCACCGTGCAGCATGGTCGGTGCGCCATGAAAGTGGGCACAGACGGAGTGCTTCTCGGTGCTTGGGCAAGGGGAGGTCTTCGTGTTCTCGATGTGGGAATGGGCACAGGACTCATCGCCTTGATGCTTGCCCAGCGCTATCCGCAAGCCCAAATAGAAGGCATAGACATAGATGCCGATGCCTGTCTTCAAGCCTCAGAAAATGTAGAGGCTTCTCCTTTTTCCGATAGAATCACGGTGCACCATGTCTCTTTGCAGCAGTTTGTGAAACGACAAGGTGTGAAAGGGGTGTATGATTCCATTGTTTCCAATCCTCCTTTCTTTGCTCATTCATTGAAAGCGCCTGACGAGAAGCGTTCCTTGGCACGCCATGCCGACTCGCTTCCTTTTTCCGATTTGTTTCGTGCAGTAGATGGTTTGTTGTCTGCCGATGGCCATTTCTCGGTGGTGATACCTACAGACAGAAAGAAAGACATGGTGGAAGAAGGATGTATTTTCGGTTTCCGTTTGTGCCGCGAACTGTTGGTTAAGACTGTGGAACGCAAACAACCCAAGCGTTGCTTGCTCGATTTTGTTCGTGGCGGAGATGGTGTTATAGAAACGCAGACCGTCGTGATGCAAGATGCTAATGGCAATCGGAGCAAATGGTATGCCACTCTCACGCAAGACTTCTATTTGGGTTGAGAATTGCAGCATTTTTACTTCTTATGTGTAAATGGCAGTCTTGCGATGCGTAAATGGCATATTTAGCCCTCGTCAGCGGCATATTTACATCCCGTAACTAGGTGTTTCGTTAAAACGATAAGAACGCCCGTGGGTAGCATACAAAAAGCGGGAGAAAACGTAGTGGCGTTTTCTCCCGTTATATAATTATATAAAGGTATATCAGAAAGCTGATTTAAACTCGTCAAGGAAACGGGTGTCGTTCTCCGAGAACATGCGGAGGTCGGCCACTTGATACTTCAAATTGGTGATTCTCTCCACACCCATACCGAAAGCGTAGCCCGTGTAAACCTTGCTGTCTATGCCGCAGGCTTCGAGCACATTGGGGTCTACCATGCCGCAACCGAGGATTTCCACCCATCCAGTGTGCTTGCAGAATCCGCAACCCTTGCCGCCGCAGATGTGACAAGAGATGTCCATCTCTGCGCTAGGCTCTGTGAAGGGGAAGTAGCTCGGACGTAGACGAATCTTCGTATCGGCACCGAACATCTCGCGGGCGAAGGTGAGCAACACTTGCTTAAGGTCGGTAAACGACACGTTCTTATCCACATAGAGTCCTTCCACCTGATGGAAGAAGCAGTGGGCACGTGCAGAGATGGCCTCGTTGCGATACACACGTCCGGGGCAAATCACACGGATGGGGGGCTGCTGGTGCTCCATCACACGACTCTGGTCGTTGCTGGTGTGAGAGCGAAGCAAGATGTTTTTGACCACTTCGTTGGGGTTTTGCTCCACGAAGAAAGTGTCTTGCATGTCGCGTGCGGGATGGTCTGCAGCGAAATTCAACTTGGTGAACACGTGCAAGTCATCGTCTATTTCAGGACCTTCTGCCAATGTGAAGCCCATATGTGAGAATATGTCGATGATCTGATTGCGGGTGACGGTGAGCGGATGACGCGTACCGAGCTTGATGGGATATGGAGTACGTGTCAAGTCGATATCGTCGCTTGAGCTGTCGGAGGTCTCCGACTGTTCTTTCAGCGCGTTGATCTTGTTGAGTGCAGTCTGCTTCAGCTCATTGATTTTCACGCCGATGGTCTTCTTTTCCTCGGCGGCTACGTTGCGGAAGTCTGCCATCAAGGCGTTGATTTCGCCTTTCTTGCTGAGGTATTTCAAACGTAACGCCTCTATTTCTTCTGCGTTTGAGGCTGTCAGTTCGCTCACTTCCTTGAGGAGCGATTCAATCTTCTCTAATAACATATCTGTTGTTCTTTTTCAGTTCTTCTTTTGGTGTTCTATGACCCATGGCATTGAGGCTTTATCAAGGCATCGGTCAAAAACAATGCAAAGGTAATATTTTTACCTTAAAAAGGAGCATAAATAGAAATAAAGTTGTACTTTTGCAGAAATTTGAGGGGAGATTTCCCAAACATGATATTTATGAAAAAAAGTGTATTATGTGTTTTTCTTGCCGCCGTTATCATCTCGTGCTGGTCTACAGGATGCACCGACAAGAAGCCCGCAAGCACGGACACAATTGTGGCAGATACATTGCCAGTAGATACGTCAAAGGCAGACACGCTGGATAACTTGATCTCGGAGACACCGATGCCCAAGGCTGCAGACGAACTGTTTGACGATTTTATCTTCAATTTTGCAGCCAACCGCAAGTTGCAGATGAAGCGCATCAAGTTTCCCTTGCCTGTAGATCGGTTCGGCAAGGTGACATATCTGCAGAAGAAACACTGGAAAATGGAGCATTTCTTCATGGATCAGGACTATTATACACTGATTTTCGACAACCGCAAACAGATGGAACTCGTGAAAGACACGACAATTGACCATGTGACGGTTGAGAAGATTTATTTCGGAAAAAAGTCGGTTAAGCAATACTTCTTCTATCGTGAACGTGGTGAATGGATGCTAGAAGGCATTCGCCACAAGGGACTTTATGAGAACAAGAATGCTTCGTTCCTGAAGTTCTATGAGCAGTTTGCTGCCGATACGGCTTTCCAACAGCGTAGCTTGAACGATCCTGTGGTCTTCACAGGTCCTGATCCTGACGATGATTTCAGCACCATGACAGGAACCATAGAGCCGTGGCAATGGCCAAGTTTTGCGCCGGAGTTGCCCCAAGGATTTATCTATAACATCATTTATGGGCAGAAGTATGCCGAGAGTACACAAA
>CAVKQP010000133.1:0-5958 GCA_963658165.1 Clostridium sp. CAG:302
GAGTATAGCTTTCATTAGTCTGTGGATCGAAGTATTTGATAGAACGACCGCTAAACTTCTCGTGCTGCGAGAGGTCATAGTTAGTGCGACTATGAATGCCTTCCACTTCCTTGAAGCCGAATGGCATCTTGAACTCAATGTCTGTAGCAGCGTTAGCATAGAAAGCGAGCTTCTCATGATCGTGGAAACGATAGTTCTCTGCACCGAAGCCCAATGCCTGATGCCACTTCATACGTGTTTCCTTCCACTTCTTGAACCACTCCATCTCTGTTCCTGGTTTCACAAAGAACTGCATCTCCATCTGCTCAAACTCACGCATACGGAAAATAAACTGGCGAGCTACAATCTCGTTGCGGAAGGCCTTACCAATCTGCGCAATACCGAATGGTATCTTCATACGACCTGTTTTCTGTACGTTAAGATAGTTCACGAAGATGCCTTGAGCGGTTTCTGGACGAAGATACACCTTGTTTGTTGCATCGCTTGCCGAACCCATTTCTGTAGAGAACATCAGGTTAAACTGACGCACATCTGTCCAGTTCTTTGTGCCACTAATAGGATCAACAATGCCTTCATCGAGGATAATCTGCTTCAACTCTTCGAGATTGGGCCCTTGCATAGCCACCGTATAACGTTCATGGAGAGCATCGCGCTTCTTCAGATGTTCAAGCACACGAGGGTTAGTCTCACGGAACTTTGCCTCATCAAATGCGTCACCAAACTTCTTCTGAGCTTTAGCCACTTCCTTAGCCACCTTCTCCTCATATTTAGCTATCTGATCTTCGATGAGCACATCGGCACGATAGCGCTTCTTAGAGTCGCGGTTGTCAATGAGTGGGTCGTTGAAAGCATCCACGTGACCGCTGGCTTTCCAAATCGTAGGGTGCATAAAGATGGCAGAATCAATGCCCACAATGTTCTCGTGGAGCAACACCATACTCTTCCACCAATACTCTTTGATATTGTTTTTCAGTTCAACGCCGTTCTGTCCATAGTCATATACGGCCGCCAAACCATCGTAAATTTCACTACTCGGGAAGACAAATCCGTACTCTTTACAGTGCGAAACAATCTTCTTGAATACATCATCTTGTGCCATTTCTTTATGTATTTGAATGTTTATTATCAATAATATGGATGCAAAGTTACACTTTTTCCACCTATTAACTAACTTCTGTCACGTTAAAATAGGGTAAAAGCTTCAAAACTGACGGCGGGCATATTCGATGATTGTATCCCGTCCGTCTTTCATGTCTGCCTCCGTCATGTCTACCCGATGGTCGGGTTGTATGCCGAATTCGGTCACATTGCCATCCTTATCATACATGGGACAAGCAGAAAAACGCACGCTCCAACCATTGGGAAGTTCGCTAGAGAAAGGAAGCCCTGCCCCTCCTCCAGTCTGATCACCCACCACAGTCACACGAGGGAAACATTTCATGTATTTCACAAATTCGTTGGCTGCACTATACACTGAGCGGTTGGTCAACACGACCACTTGTTTCTGCCAGCGGATGCCATCAGATGGTTTGATGCGCTGCTCCACCTTGGAAGAGAAGTCACTATGCCCTTTCCCCGTTTTATGACACTGATAGCCCACCAATGTTTCGCTATTGGTAAAGCGTGCTGCCAACTTTTGTGCATTGGTCAAATCACCTCCACCGTTGTCTCGGATGTCGAGTATGAGACCGCGACAAGTGGAGAGACGCATCAGCACCTCATCAAGATTACCCGACCCGATGCCAGAATTAAAACTTTCATAGCGCACATAACCTACATTGTCATCCAATACACGATATTTCAAACCTGAGGCTATCATATAGTCCGTGCCTAGATATTTGCGTTCGAGCGAGTCGCTGAAGTTCTGCGGATAGTTCTCCTGCCACGACCAATTGCGCGCCACGTCGAACGCCGCATACATGTTCACGTGTCCATCTTGCAACTCGGAGAGCATTTTGCCGAGCACCTCAAAGAGTTGGGCACGAGTCATATCGTCACTTATCTGGCGAGCATAGCGGGTGTGCACCTCATCCCAGTCCACACCCAAAGCCTGTTTCTTTTCTTCAAAAAAGCAATAATGTTCATCAAAAATTTTCCACAACGCCTCGAAATTACCACGAGGATTATCGGGGAACTCGTCTTCGTCGACGCATGAACTGAGCGACAGCAAGATGACCGATAATGGAAGCAATATGAGGAGGAGAGCTTTTTTCATAGACTATCTGCGTTTACATTTTCACAATAGAGAAGCGTTTCACCACACCCACAACCAAAGCATGGGTGTAAGTATGATACTTTAAAGAGTTGACATTCGCCTGCCAATAGTCACCAAGGTAGCCCACACGCCATGTTGTATGGAGCAGACGGAAGTCAAGAGTGAGCATATGGCGCAATGACGGCGTACTGCCGATGGTCGTTGGAACCACATTGTGGTCATAGTTACCTTCCGAAAAAATCTCATAGTACGACTGTCCATAGTTAGGCGAGAACATCACCCCTATGAGCGGAGCGGATGCTTCATAGTTCACAGCTAAGGGTTTCCCCCATAAACGGAAGTCGTAGGACGCTCCCACCGAAGGCGACAGATTGACTGAAAACCGTGCTTGGGCTGGGTTGTTGCCGTTGCGTGTGTTATAGAGGAAGCCAATGTTCGCATCAATCAATGCACCTGCCTTCAGCCTCAAACGCCCATTCAGAAGTTGCCAGTTGCGATGCGCACCATAGTTAAACGTGAGCATTCCTGCCATTTCACTGCCCTCACTGGCGCGATTGTCAGCCATCGCCACATTGCCTTGCCACACAATTTGGCGTGACCAGTCACTTCCTTTCCGTTGGCGCACCACATGGGAGATGAAGCGAAGGTCTTCACCGCTATATTTCTCGGGGGAGAGATAGGTGTCGAGCATTTGTGTTGCGCCGATACCCACCAACTTGGCACTAGTCACCACCTTGACACCTTCGGGTACGCTATCGGGCGAAGAAACAAAAATTCCTTGTGCCGACACTGTCAACATTGTCGGCACAAGGAATATGAAAGAGAGAAGTCTACGCTTCACTATTGTCATCATTCTGATCATCAGTACTGCTAAATAGGTTCAACTGTCCCGTTATTTCGTCTATCACATCCTGTTCGCTCTTGTCCTTGTCTGGGTCGAGGTTCTCCACTTCTTCATCGACATTTGCCGACGGAGTCACCTCTTCCTCTGAAGGTTCCGGATAGCGCAAGGGTTCTAGTTCCTCGATATTCGCCACCTGCCACGTAGACAAGCGCTTTCCCTTTGCCTTGAATCCCTTAACTGTGATGAAACTTTCCACATCTATAATCTGCTGGTCGCGGAACGCATCAGCACCTCCAAAGGTAACACAAATGCGCGGATATACCTGATCAGTGAGCAGTATAGGCTTGTTATTGAGGTTCTCACCAAGATAGTTCTGGTGACGCTTGGTAGCTTCCATAAGGAATCGCTTCACGTAGGGGTATCCTTGGTTGTCTGCATCATAGAGTACGGCTGTCCATACCTTATCCTTATCCCATTTTTCAATGCGCTGAATGTTATCTTCATAGTGATTGTTAGCATCGAAGTTGGAAATATAGAACTCACCATTGTTGAGTACTACGAGTATGCTATCTTCCTCATTAAACTCACCGAGCAATCTTCCGTGGTCGTCATAGTTGAGGCGGTTTACATCGGGATCAAACCACACCTTGCGACCACCGAGAGTGCTATGACCATGACTTTTCAGTCCGATGCGATGCACAGAGTTACGAGTGAGCAGATTGCCCTTGCTGGCACGCCCTTTAATCAACACGTCTGAGAAGTCTTTATCAATAAAAATGGTGCGCAGTCCGGGCTTGGGATCGAGTGTCACCTTGATGACTTCAGCCTCGCCGTTGGGGTTTGCAGTGAAGTAGCACACGCGTGATCCTGGTGTTCCCTGGGTGAGATCATACTCCTTATCACGGTTGATGCTAGTCACATTGAAGCGTTTCACATAGTATGCCCCCTGCTTTCCATCGCGGTATACCACATTGTATATGGTACGTTTGTCGTTCTTCTTGAACACATGAACGTGGATTACGTTCTTGCCCACGAATATTTTGTCGGCTATCTTGATGACTTTATACTTACCATCCTTATAGAATATGATGATGTCGTCGATGTCGGAGCAGTTGCACACAAACTCGTCTTTCTTCAGCGCCATACCCACAAAACCTTCTTGGCGGTTGATATAGAGTTTCTCATTCGCCTCGACAACCTTCGCTGCCACGATTGTATCAAAGTTCTTCAGTTCGGTACGGCGCGGGTGATCCTTGCCATACTTATCCTTGATAAATTGGAACCAACGCACCGTCACGTCAACCATATGGGCGAGATCGTGGTCTATGCGGTCTATTTCCTCCTTCATTCGAGCAATCAAGTCGTCCGCCTTATCCTTGTTAAACTTAAGGATGCGTTGCATCTTGATTTCCATCAGCCTAAGGATATCTTCCTTACGCACCTCACGAATGAACTGCGGATAGAACGGGGTAAGCCGTTCATCGATATATTCGCAGGCTGCATCCATGTTCTTAGCTTGCTCGAAAGGTTTGCCTTTATAGATGCGTTCCTCAATGAATATCTTTTCAAGCGATGCGAAAAAGAGTTGTTCAAGCAATTCGTTCTTGCGTATTTCGAGTTCACGGCGCAAGAGTGCCTGGGTGCGATCTACCGAGTGACGGAGCACTTCTGTCACAGTCAAGAACACCGGTTTGTTGTTTTCGATGACACAACAGTTCGGACAGATGTTCACCTCGCAGTCGCTGAAAGCATAGAGGGCGTCAATGGTCTTGTCCGACGATACGCCTGGTGCCAGATGGACTTGTATCTCAACCTCGGCGGCAGTATTATCGTCTACCTTACGCACCTTGATTTTCCCTTTTTCTATTGCCTTAAGAATAGACTCAATGAGCGTGGTGGTCGTCTTGCTATAGGGTATTTCACGAATAACGAGGGTCTTGTTGTCGAGCTTTTCTATCTTTGCCCTCACCTTAAGCGAACCACCACGTTGTCCTTCGTTATACTTGCTTACATCGATAGAACCGCCCGTTGGAAAATCGGGATAGAGCACAAAGTCTTCACCACGCAGGTAGTGGATGGCGGCATCACATATCTCGTTAAGGTTGTGGGGCAATATTTTGGACGACAAACCCACAGCAATACCCTCCGCACCTTGTGCTAACAAGAGCGGGAACTTTACGGGAAGTGTGACTGGTTCCTTGTTGCGACCATCGTAGCTAAACTGCCACTCTGTGGTCTTGGGATTGAATACGATGTCGAGTGCAAACTTTGAAAGACGCGCTTCTATATATCGAGGAGCAGCGGCGCGGTCGCCCGTGAGGATGTTTCCCCAATTTCCTTGCGTATCCACAAGCAAATCTTTCTGCCCCATCTGCACAAGAGCATCACCGATGGAGGCATCGCCATGTGGATGAAACTGCATGGTATGACCCACGATATTTGCCACCTTGTTGTAGCGTCCGTCATCCATGCGCTTCATAGAGTGTAGGATACGGCGTTGCACGGGCTTAAGACCGTCTTCAATATGGGGCACGGCTCGCTCCAATATCACATAGGAAGCATAGTCCAAAAACCAGTTTTGGTACATGCCACTCAAGTGATGCACTGCCGAAGCATCAAACCTATTGACAGGTTTATAGTCCGAATGGCTTTCGGTCTGCGGTTCTTCCGCAGTCTCATTCAAGTTGTCTTCTTTGATTTCGTCGTCCATAAATAACTATAAAGATTGCGACAAAGATACGAATAATTCACCTTATATAAAAGTTTTTCGTCCCTCTTTTTGACTTTCATAAAGGGTCTTCTCCTTTTTCGTAACTATTCAGCGGTAGTAAGAGCTTTAGTTTTTACCCCAGTTCGGGATAAGAAACCTTATTGAATGGAAGTTTAGAAGTCTTCACAT
>CAVKQP010000134.1:0-5907 GCA_963658165.1 Clostridium sp. CAG:302
TAGTATTGGTCCTTACTCTCTTATCACGCAACAGCCACTTGGCGGTAAGGCACAGTTCGGTGGACAGCGTTTCGGAGAGATGGAAGTTTGGGCTCTTGAGGCATTCGGCGCAAGCCATGTGCTGCAAGAAGTTCTTACAATCAAGAGTGATGATGTCGTGGGACGTTCCAAGGCATACGAGGCAATTGTCAAGGGAGAACCAATGCCTACACCAGGTATTCCTGAATCACTCAATGTGTTGCTTCATGAGCTGAGAGGACTTGGCTTAAGTATCAAACTTGACTAAATACATACAAGAAAATGGCTTTCAAAAAAGATACAAAGATAAAGACTAATTTTACGAAGATTACCATTGGTCTCGCTTCACCTGAAGAGATCTTGGAAAATTCGTATGGTGAGGTGACTAAACCTGAGACCATTAACTATCGTACCTATAAGCCTGAGCGCGACGGCTTGTTCTGCGAACGCATCTTCGGTCCTACGAAGGACTATGAGTGTGCTTGCGGTAAGTATAAACGCATCAGATATAAGGGCATTGTTTGTGATCGATGCGGTGTTGAGGTGACCGAAAAGAAAGTGCGCCGTGAGCGTTCTGGTCACATTGAATTGGTTGTACCTGTAGCTCACATTTGGTATTTCCGTTCATTGCCCAACAAGATCGGTTATCTCCTTGGAATGCCTACCAAGAAATTGGATGCGGTGATCTACTACGAGAAGTATGTAGTTATCAATCCAGGTGCTCTTGCTGGTAAGACAGACGCAGAGGAGAATGAAATCAATGGCTCTCATAAATTTGACCTTTTATCGGAAGACGAATACATTGATATTCTTGACAACAAACTTCCCGAAGGAAACGAGCGTTTGGCAGATGACGATCCTAATAAGTTTGTTGCTAAGATGGGTGCAGAGGCCATCTTTGACCTATTGAGCACAATAGACCTCGACACGCTTTCTTATGAATTGCGTGATCGTGCCAACAACGACTCTTCACAACAACGCAAGACTGAAGCGTTGAAGCGTCTTCAGGTAGTTGAAGCATTCCGTTCAAGCATTGGAGTGAACCGTCCTGAGTGGATGATTATGAAGATCATTCCTGTGATTCCACCAGAGCTTCGTCCGCTTGTTCCGTTGGATGGTGGCCGTTTCGCCACATCAGACCTCAATGACCTCTATCGTCGCGTGATCATTCGTAACAATCGTTTGAAGCGTCTGATGGAAATTAAGGCTCCTGAGGTTATTCTCCGCAACGAGAAGCGTATGCTGCAGGAAGCAGTCGACTCTCTCTTCGATAACTCTCGCAAGAGCAGTGCAGTGAAGAGCGAAAGCAATCGTCCGTTGAAATCTTTGTCTGATTCACTCAAAGGTAAGTCAGGACGTTTCCGTCAGAACCTTCTTGGTAAGCGTGTAGACTATTCTGCACGTTCCGTGATTGTCGTAGGTCCTGAATTGAAGATGGGCGAGTGCGGTCTGCCTAAGTTGATGGCAGCAGAGCTCTACAAGCCATTCATCATCCGCAAACTGATTGAACGCGGCATTGTGAAGACTGTGAAGAGTGCCAAGAAGATTGTTGATCGCCGCGAACCTGTCATTTGGGATATCTTGGAGAACGTGATGAAGGGTCATCCGGTATTGCTCAACCGTGCCCCTACACTTCACCGTCTCGGTATACAAGCTTTCCAACCCAAACTCATCGAGGGTAAGGCTATTCAGCTTCACCCATTGGCATGTACGGCATTCAATGCCGACTTCGATGGTGACCAGATGGCTGTTCACCTTCCTTTGAGCAACGAAGCCGTGTTGGAAGCTCAAATATTGATGCTCCAAAGCCACAATATCTTGAACCCAGCCAATGGTGCTCCTATCACCGTTCCTTCACAGGATATGGTGCTCGGACTTTACTATATTACTAAGATTCGTCCAGGTGCTAAGGGCGAGGGCCTTACATTCTATGGTCCTGAAGAAGCGCTTATCGCTCACAACGAGGGCCGTTGCGATCTCCATGCTCAAGTGAAAGTTATCGTTAACGACTTGGTAGATGGTAAGATTGAAAAGCGCCTAGTTGAGACTTCTGTTGGACGTGTAATCGTGAACGGAATCATTCCTGATGAGGTGGGCTATGTCAATAAGGTCATCTCTAAGAAGAGCCTTCGCGACATCATCGCTGACGTAATCAAGGTTGTAGGCTTTGCACGTGCTTGCGAATTCCTCGATGGTATCAAGAACCTCGGTTATCGCATGGCATATCTCGCAGGTCTTTCGTTCAACCTTGACGACATCATTATCCCGAAAGAAAAGGAAGAGATTGTCAAGAAAGGTAATGATGAAGTTCGTCAGATTACAGACAATTATAACATGGGCTTTATCACCGATAACGAGCGTTACAATCAGGTTATTGATACCTGGACTCACGTGAACAACGACCTCGGTGATGTGCTGATGAAAGAAATGACTGAAGCTGACCAAGGTTTCAACGCTGTGTTCATGATGCTTGACTCTGGTGCTCGTGGTTCTAAAGACCAGATTAAACAGCTCTCCGGTATGCGTGGTCTGATGGCCAAACCGCAAAAGGCAGGTGCTGAGGGTGCACAGATCATTGAGAACCCAATCCTTTCTAACTTCAAGGAAGGTATGAGCGTGTTGGAATACTTCATTTCGTCTCACGGTGCACGTAAGGGTCTTGCCGATACCGCTATGAAGACAGCCGACGCTGGTTATCTGACTCGTCGACTCGTTGACGTTTCTCACGACGTGATCATCAACGAAGAGGACTGTGGCACACTCCGTGGACTTGTATGTACCGCTCTCAAGAATGGTGATGAAATCATCTCCTCTCTCTACGAGAGAATTCTTGGCCGTGTGTCTGTTCATGACATCATTCATCCAAGTACGGGTGAACTCATCTGTGCTGCAGGTGAAGAAATCAATGAGGCTAAGGCTAAGGCTATCGAAGAGTCTCCTATTGAAAGCGTAGAGATTCGTTCGGTGCTCACTTGCGAAAGCAAGCATGGTGTCTGCATGAAGTGCTATGGTCGTAACCTTGCTACTGCACGTATGGTACAGATTGGTGAAGCAGCCGGTGTCATCGCAGCTCAGGCTATTGGTGAGCCTGGTACACAGCTTACCCTCCGTACATTCCATGCCGGTGGTGTGGCAGCCAATGCTGCAGCCAATGCTTCTATTGTAGCTAAGAACGATTGCAAGATAGAATTTGACGAACTTCGCACCGTACCTTTCTCTGAAGAAGGAGACAATGGTGTTCGTGACTGTCAGATGGTGGTGAGCCGATTGGCAGAAATCCGCTTCGTGGATGCCAATACAGACATTGTGTTGTCTACACTCAACGTGCCTTATGGTAGTTCACTCTACTTCCAGCATGGAGATGTGGTGAAGAAGGGCGACCTGATTGCCAAGTGGGATCCATTCAATGCCGTTATCGTTACAGAATATAAGGGTACACTCCGTTTCAATGATATCATTGCCGGTGTGACCTACAAGGCAGAAACCGACGAAACTACAGGTCTTACTGAAAAGATTATCACTGAGTCTCGTGACAAGAGCAAAGTGCCTACTTGTGACATCCTCGATGCAAAGGGTAACGTGGTTGGTACTTACAATTTCCCTGTGGGTGGCCACGTTGTAGTGGAAGATGGTCAGACTGTTTCCACGGGTACTACTCTCGTTAAGATTCCGCGTGCCGTCGGCAAGGCTGGTGACATCACTGGTGGTCTGCCACGTGTTACCGAACTCTTCGAAGCTCGTAACCCATCCAACCCTGCTGTCGTATCTGAAATCGATGGTGAGGTGTCTATGGGTAAAGTGAAACGAGGCAATCGTGAAATCATCATCACCAGCAAGACTGGTGACCAGCGCAAGTATCTCGTTTCGTTGAGCAAGCAGATTCTTGTTCAGGAGCACGATGCTGTGCGTGCAGGAACACCACTTTCAGATGGTGTCATCACTCCAGGCGACATCCTAGCTATCAAGGGTCCTACTGCAGTGCAGGAATACATTGTCAATGAGGTGCAGGACGTTTATCGTCTCCAGGGTGTGAAGATTAACGATAAGCACTTTGAAATCATCGTTCGTCAGATGATGCGCAAGGTTCAGATTAACGATCCAGGTGATACTACGTTCCTTGAACAGGAAATTGTAGACAAGCTCGACTTCGCAGAAGAGAACGATCGCATTTGGGGTAAGAAGGTAGTTGTCGATGCTGGTGACAGTGAGAACTTCCATAAGGGACAGATCGTTACCGCTCGCAAGTTGCGTGATGAAAACTCTTCACTCAAGCGTCGTGACCGTAAACTCGTTCAAGTGCGCGATGCTGTTCCTGCTACATCTACCCAGATTCTTCAGGGTATCACACGTGCCGCATTGCAGACCAAGAGCTACATGAGTGCAGCTTCGTTCCAGGAGACTACCAAGGTGCTCAATGAGGCTGCTATCCGTGGCAAGGTTGACACACTGAACGGTATGAAGGAGAACGTAATCTGTGGTCACTTGATCCCTGCAGGTACAGGTCTTCGTCAGTGGAACAAGATTGTTGTCGGTAGCAAGGAAGAATACGACCGTATGCAAGCCAACAAGAAGAACGTACTCGATTACAATCAGCAATAATCGATAAATACGATAGAATGAAAAAGCTCGTTTCCTCATCGGGAAACGAGCTTTTTCATTCGTATGCAACTCTTTTAGTACCAGTGCAAGCTAGGCTTGTAACTCTTTTTTGTGTAGTTCAGCCGATATACCACGCATGCCATAACATAAGAGGGGATGACATTGGTGCGCTTGCTGCTCACGTAGCTACTTGTCTGGGTGTACTCCACGTGCTTCAACTGCTTCAGAATGTCGAAGCCTTCTAGCACCACCATCAGCTTGTCTTTTAAGAAAGTGCGCACTAGGCGGGCATCCCATACGAAATCGGTGGTGTTCAACTCCTTAGTGGCATACTGACGGCGACCGTAGAGATTGAAGTTGTTGGCTAGGTCGAGTTTCCACGGCAAGTGGAGATGGGCGAGTAAGCCTAGCTCCCAGTCTATGGGGTGGGAGATGGTGCCGCCGTTGTTCGTGTAGGATTGGCGGAAACGGGATCGCAGGGTGAACACCTGTGCGCCCGTTTTCCATTTCAGTCGCAAGTCGTCGTCGACGCTACGCACGGTCACTCCTTTCTTTACATTGACTACTTCTGCCGCGTTGTCGCTTTTCGTCTCCTCCAGACTCACCTTTTGTTGTATTCCGTAGGTCATGCTGTTGTGCAGAAATAGGTTGGAACCCTTGGTGAGTGGCATTCCGAGAATCCACTTCATCTGCGTGTTGTTGTTGCCGTTGGCGTTGTCATAGGTATAGAGCTTTCTGCCTGACGGCTTGTCGTAGGAGAGCTTGTTGACGATGGCATTGTGGGTGTCCTCTCGAATAATCTGTGCCCCTATCTCGTATCTCATGTCCTTGCTCAGGTAGGTGTAGGTCAGCCTAGTGTCTGTCTTCAGCTGTGCTTTCAGCTCACTGTTGCCTCTGTAGTAGGTCTGCGGATCGGTAGTGATGGTCACCTGCTCAGTCTGTTCTATTTCGGGTTTTGTGGAGGTGCTCTGGAAAAAGATCGTCAACTTGTGCCTCAGGTTGTTGCTTCGCCATTGCAGATACGTGTTCTTGGCGTCGAATGACCAGTAGCGGTCGGTGTGTGTGCGGTCGAAGTCACTTCGGGTATAGGTGCGGCGGATGTTGTGGAGACCCACTGGCAGGTAGAGGTTGACGTTCCAAATGCCGTGCTTGGTGGGCATCGCCCAGCGATACTTTAGAGTGAGCTCATGATAGTTGTCGTGCTCCCACTGCTTGTAACTGTTGTTGCCGTTTTTTGTTCCGTCCTCGGCCATTTCCTCGTGCTGGTCGATGCCCTTGTACTGGTATTGC
>CAVKQP010000135.1:0-5903 GCA_963658165.1 Clostridium sp. CAG:302
ATGAGTTTGTCTCCATTCAGGTGATGGAGAAAGCCATGCAGGTGGTCGTGAAGATTTGCGAACTGACTGCTGAATATAACGATTAATATACCGAAAAAGAAAGACTGCACAAGAAGCCCAATCACACCCTTTATTGCGATTGGGCTTCTTCTATAACGACAAAACACAAACAAAAACATATGGCAGAACTACCCACCCTCATCAAAGACTTAGCCCTGATACTCATCGTAGCGGGCTTTGTGACACTCATCTTCAAACGTCTCAAACAACCACTCGTGCTGGGCTATGTGGTGGCAGGCTTTTTGGTCTCCCCTCACATGCCCTACATCATGTCGGTCATAGACAACCACGACATTCACACCTGGGCAGACATCGGTGTGATGTTCCTCCTCTTCTCGCTCGGACTCGACTTCTCGTTCAAGAAAATCATCAAGATGGGAGCATCTCCCATCATCGCTACGTGTACGATAATCTTTGCGATGATGACCACAGGTGTCGTGGTTGGGCATGCGTTCGGGTGGAGCAAGATGGACTGTATCTTCCTCGGCGGTATGCTCGCCATGAGTTCCACCACCATCATCTATAAGGCATTCTCCGACATGGGACTGCGCCAACAACAGTTCACACAGATGGTGATGAGCGTGCTCATACTCGAAGACATTCTCGCCATCGTGATGATGGTGATGCTCTCTGCGCTGGCAAGTGGCTCTGGGGCAGACAGTGGAGCATTGTTAGGCTCCGTGGCAAAGATCGGATTCTTCCTTGTGCTATGGTTTGTGGTGGGCATCTTCGCCATTCCACTGTTGCTGCGCACCGTGCGCTCACTCATCAACGACGAGACGTTGCTCATCGTTTCACTTGGGCTGTGCTGCCTGATGGCAGTGCTGTCTACACAGGTGGGCTTCAGTTCGGCATTCGGTGCGTTCGTGATGGGCAGTATTCTCGCAGAGACCATTGAGGCTAAGAAGATTATCAAATTGGTCGAACCGGTCAAAAATCTCTTTGGCGCCATCTTCTTCGTGTCGGTAGGTATGCTCGTAGACCCAGCGGTTCTCGTGGACTATGCCCTCCCCATCGTGGCATTGGTACTCACCATACTTATCGGACAAGCGGTGTTTGGCACCTTCGGATTCATGCTTTCAGGTCAATCGCTCAAGTCTGCCATGCGCTGCGGATTCTCGATGGCACAGATTGGAGAGTTCTCCTTCATCATCGCCTCTTTGGGACTTTCACTCGGCGTCATTGGCGATTTCCTCTATCCAGTGGTCGTGGCAGTATCGGTCATCACCACTTTTCTCACCCCCTACATGATTCGCCTGGCTACGCCAGCCTATAATATGCTCGAACGTCATCTACCCCGCTTGTGGGTGAGACGGCTCAACCATGCCACCGCCAGCCATTCCTATGGTCATGAAGAGGCACAAATGTGGCCCAAGTTGCTCAAGGCTATTGCTGTCAACATGCTGATTTACTCCATTCTTTCGGCAGCTGTCATTGTGCTGATGTTCACCTTCTTCTTGCCTTTCATCCGCGAGGTGATGGGCACCAATCTGCATTGGTGGGCAAACGGCATCTGTGGTGTGCTCACGCTACTGATGATTTCGCCGTTCCTACGTGCCATGGTGATGAAGAAGAACCATAGCGAGGAGTTCAAGGGACTGTGGACACAAAACCGACTGAACCGTTTCCCACTGATCTCTACCATCTTGGCACGCGTCATCATTGCTACGGGTTTCATCTTCTATGTGGTCAACTATCTGACCCGATTTACCGATGCACTGCTCATCAGTCTTGCGGTGGCACTGCTCATGGTGATGATTTTGTCGCGCTCACTCAAGCGTAGCAGCATCCGTTTGGAGCGCATGTTCATACAAAACCTCCGCTCGCGCGACATCGAAGCACAGGTGCTCGGACAGAAGCGGCCACTCTATGAAGGTAGACTGTTGGACCGCAACGTGCACATCTCAGACTTTGAAGTGCCCGAAGACTCACTCTGGGCGGGCATGACACTGCGCCAACTGAAACTGCGCAACCGCTTCGGCATTCTTGTGAGCAGCATTCTCCGTGGGCATCAACGCATCAATATCCCCGACGGCAACAGCATCGTCTTCCCCGGCGACAAGATTCAGGTCATCGGTGCCGACGACCAGTTGACGGCCTTCGGAAACGCCATCGGTAGCGAACTGAGACAAGAAGACCACGACATAGAAAAGCGGGAAATGAGGTTGCACCACATCGTCATCTCTGGCACGAGTACTTTCCTCGGAAAGACACTGCAAGAGAGCGGCATACGCGACAAGTATAACTGCATGGCGGTGGGACTGGAAGACGGACGGGAACACCTGTCGCAAGTGGACCCCGCACACCGGTTTGAAAAAGGTGATGTGCTCTGGGTGGTAGGCGAAGATGCCGACTTGAAGAAGCTCAACTGACCGCATCTGTCGACACGAAGGCAGGAAAGTTTCCCCTAAAAAAGATGCACACTTTCGGTAAAAATGTGTACCTTTGCAGCCGTAACATTTATAACAAGAACAAAACAAGAAAGAAATGAGCAAGTTAGTAATAAGCAACTATGATGAGTTTGCCGCATATCTCGGCAAGAATCTCGGCATCTCCGACTACGTAGAGCTCTCCCAAGAGCGCATATGTCAGTTTGCCGATGCTACTCTCGACCACCAATGGATTCACGTAGACCCCGAGCGTGCTGCCGTGGAAAGCCCCTTCAAGACAACCATTGCCCACGGCTACCTCACCCTCTCTATGCTTCCCTACTTGTGGAACCAAATCATTGAGGTGAAAAACCTGAAGATGATGGTGAACTACGGAATGGATAAGATGAAGTTCGGACAGGCTGTGAAATCAGGAGAAAGCATCCGACTCGTAGCAGATCTGCAAGCTATCGAGAACCTGCGCGGTGTGACAAAGGCGCAAATCAAGTTCTCCATCGAGATTAAAGACTCTCCTAAGAAAGCACTTACAGGTGTGGCAACATTCCTTTATTACTTTGAATAAGCCAATCTGCTCATGTCGAGCATACCAAGATAAGGGTGGCTCTGTAAAACCAAGTTACAGAGCCACCCTTTTTAGTAGTGTTTAGTCTCCTTTATCCCAAATCCTAATGACCGATTTGGGATAAAAGTGAAAACAATAACTATGGTACTTATGAGTCGTAAGTGTGCCTTTTATGAGTCGCAAAACATAGACTTATGATTGCTTACTCTGCCATTAGCGCAAAAGAGGTGACATGGTAGCTAAACATCAATACCACTGCACGGCATTGCTATAGCCACTTCGCTTGTCATACTTAAGTGCATCGGTGAGTGTCGACGCATTGCATCGGAAGGTGAAATTATAGCTGGTATAGGGTGCAAGCACCACCGAACAACTCATGTTGAAGCAGTGCAAATCACGCGAAAGCGACGCTGTGGTCATCGACATCTTATGGTAGTCGAAGTCATAGCCTGAAGAGAAACTGATGTTCCATCCCTCGCTGATACGCACATTGCCACTGATGTTGAGTGTCTGGGTGAACTTATAGGGATAGCGCATGGTCTTCTTGTTGAACTTGGAAACGTCGGTATTCTCGCGCATCGAGATGCCATAGCCGAAAGTAATGGACCACGGCATGGAGAAAGCCATATATCCATCGGCATCGGTCTTGGCTTTTGAAGCCGACTTCTTGGCTCCCGTCTGTCCTTTCACCATATCGTCATCCACATTGGATTCACGTTCTGTGTCCAATCCTTCGTCGTCGTCATCCTTCTTTTTCTTATCGTCCTTGTCGTCTCCACCGCCAAACCACTTACGCAACTGGTCGGGACTAAGGGTGAACGAGAAGTTTTGCGATGCTCCCTGGAAGCGTCCAAACTTGCCCATACCCCACATGGTATGGTTGCCCACATAGGGGCGGCCATTGGAATCAAGTTCGTAGGCATAGGATGCAAACACGGCTGTCATGTTGAACGTGTAGTGTTTCCACCATTTCAAGCGGATGCGCATGGAGAGATCACTCCATTGTTTCTCCTTCGCCGCCATGTTGTACGACATGGAAAGTCCAAGTTCGTCAATCAAGCTAATCTTCTTGGTGCCTGTGGAGTCTTTGTCTGAATGAACTTTCATCTCCAAGTTGTTTGACAAATCGAACGAGAAGCTGCCCGTGCGGCCTCTGCCTGGCACACCATAAAGCCCCGTGGAATAAGGTGAATATTCCACGAGCGACACATTGCCCTGGGCGTCGGTCTTCTGATAAGTGGTATAGTATCCATAGCGCGAAGAACCGAAATCGGGAGCGTAGCTGAAGCTAACGCTTGGCGTAACGACATGGCGCACGGCAATGATCTTGTCGCCAAAAATCTTGCGGCTTGGGATATACATACCATAAAGTTTAGTGGAAAGTCCCATAGAAAAGTTCCAGTTATAGACATTGTGGAACCCGTAAGTGGTGTCGCACACCTCCACTTGTCGGCTTTCATCCCATGAACGCATCACCTTGTTGGTGTACATGCGGTCGGTAAAGTTGAACGAAGGACTGAGGTTCAAGTAGTTGAACAACGTGAAATTGCCGCTTATCGGGATGCTATGGTTAAAGGCATTGCGCCAATCTTTGACCAAATTGGAATGGAAAAGCTTCTCTTCCTTAGTGCTAATCTCATTGCGAATCTGACCAGTATAGCTCATCGAAATCTTCTCATACCAACGTTCATTGCCCACCATATGCTTACGGCGGAACGGATAGAAACGAGATATGGAGATGTTCAAGTCGGGTAGCGTCATCGATATCGTAGAGTCGCGCATGTTTTGTGCCAAGTTGGCTGTGCTGCTGAGCGTCATGCCGATGCTCGAAAACGTGGTGCTCCAGCTCACAGACGAGGTTCGCGTGCTCTGAGATAACGAGTAGGGGTTGTAAAGAGAATTAAGGTTGTTGCGCTCATAGCTCGTAGATGCGAAATTGACACTTGCCGAAAGCGAACTATAAGGGTTAGCCTTGGAATCTTGACGATGGCTCCACTGTATCTTGAAACTCTTTTGACGAGAGAAGTCGGGAAGTCCCTTATCGCCCGTCTTCGTATCTTGATAGCTGAAATAGAAAGAGCCTGAATATTTGTAACGCGTGCGATAGTTGCTCGCTGCAGAGAATCCCCAAGAACCTTTGGTATAGATTTCGCCCAAGAGTTTGAGGTCCCAACGGTCGCTCATAGCGAAATAATAGCCTCCGTCGCGAAGGTAAAAGCCTCGGTCGTTCTCATCGCCATAGGTCGGCATAATGAAACCTGAGGAATAGCTCTTGGAGAAAGGGAAGAAGCCATAGGGTATGGCGAGGGGCAAGGGAACGTCGGCTACCACCAAATAGGCAGGGCCAAAGACCACGTCTTTGCCTGGGCGCAACTTGCCGCGAGAGATGGCTATGTAGAAATCGGGGTGCTCCGCATCGCACGTAGTATAACGTCCGTGCTGCAGATAGATGATGCCAGAAGAGTCGCGCTTAGAGATTTCGCTCGACAAGAAACCATCCTCTTGCTCCGTATAAACGTTGCTAATCAAGCCACGCTTGCTCTTGAAATTGAATGCCATCGTATCGCTCTCATACTTGTCTTGCCCCATTGTAAACACAGGAGTGCCCTTCACGCCCTTCTTTTCGGTCGAGTCGGGAGTACCTGTAGCATGTACCAAGCTGGAGTCAAGGCTCATATCGATGCGGTCGCTCTGCAAGTCCATGTCCTGATACTTCACATTGGCATTGCCATAGAGATAGGCTCGGTTGGTGCTGGCAAGATAGACAATGGAGTCTTCTGCCGAATAATGCACTGGAGAGTCTATGCCATTGGCACGTTTACGATTGAGCGAATCAAGGTGGATAGAGTCGTCTATCGCCTTGTTGTGATGGTATATGGCAAGTTGGAGAG
>CAVKQP010000136.1:0-5897 GCA_963658165.1 Clostridium sp. CAG:302
GAGTGGTGCGTCAAAGGGCTTCGACCGTGTGAAAGGTGACCAGATGGGCATGTGCGCCACGGTGATTAACTCGCTCGCCTTGAGCAGTGCACTTGGTGCACTTGGCGTGAAGACCAAGGTGCTCACCGCCATCCGCATGGAACCTATCGGAGAGTTCTATAGCAAATGGAAGGCTATTGAGGCGATGGAGGCAGGCTACATCTGCATCTTCTCCGCTGGAACAGGCTCGCCCTATTTTACCACCGACACAGGTTCATCGCTTCGTGGCATAGAGATCGAGGCAGACGTGATGCTCAAGGGTACGCGTGTGGATGGCATCTACACTGCCGATCCAGAGAAAGATCCCACCGCTACCAAGTTTAAGGATATCACTTACGACGAAATCTACAATATGGGACTGAAGGTGATGGACCTCACCGCGACCACCATGTGCAAGGAAAACCACCTGCCTATCTATGTGTTTAACATGGATGTAGTGGGCAACTTGAAGAAAGTGATGGCAGGAGAGGAGATAGGAACTCTCGTTCACAACTGATAGGACAATCGCTATAAACACAAACGGGCGGAAAGTTTTGTACTTTCCGCCCGTTTGTGTTGTTCCACGATTAGTCATCTAATAGTGGCGTTTTGTCTGCTGTGTCCACGATGTTGGGGTTAGCATAATCAATCTTACGGAGCTTCCCTTTGCCCGTGAAGGTCACGGTTGGATTGCCTGAAGGTTCGCCTCCCACCATATTATACATATACACCTTATAAGTGTCACCCACCTGTGTACCTACAATCAGATAGTCGAAACCATCGCTGTCGCTATAGTATCGGTTGGAGATATAGGTGATCTGTTCGTCTTCGGGAAGTCCGGGGAACGAGAGAACGCGTTCGGCATTGTTGCCTGCCAAGTCGTAGGCATACACCTTATTGTTATCCACACAATACAGAATGGTTGCCTGACTGCAGTTGACGGCAAACAGGTTGGCATTTGCCAAGTGAGTGCCCGCTTCTACAGGGCGCACGTCTGTCACGGATAGGCTAGACCACGATATATCTACAAAGTAGATGAGGCGATTGTCGTCAGCGTCTTTCAGCAAGAAGAAAGCCAAGTCGTTGCCACCAGCCCCACAGTAACCAGAAGTGATACAGTCATAGTCTGTATTGATAGCCTCATAACCCGCCACCTTAGACTTAGGAGCAGTGTAACTGCCGTTATAGTCGCAATAGCCGAGACTCTTGGATGTATTGTCCCAATATGCCATGCAATAATAAGCATTGGGGTTGGTCACGACATGCTGACTGGCTCCTGCTCCATCGAAGTTGCCGAACACACCGATGCCATTATTATACATTGCGCTATAGGCCGTATAGATACAGTTGTTGGTGAGGTAGTAAACCGTCCAAGAGCCGCGCACTGTGCGGTAGGGAATTTCGCCTTCCATCTTCTCGTAGTGGCAGTTGTCGGCATTCTTCACGGTTTTCATGTCTACCAAACGCACCCATTCCACGTTGCCGTCTTGGGTGGTCAAGCACAGACAGCTGCCTGATGCGCTTTTCTCAGTCTCTGGATCCATGTAGCACAGACCCGATATCATATCCATGCAGAGAGGTTTTCCTTTGAGGGCAGAGCCATTGTAGTTGGCAAGCAAGTTCTCTATCAGTGCGTTCTCCGTGGTGTTATAAAGGTCGACGTCGGTGTTGCCTTCAGCGTTTTCCTTGCAGATATAGAATCCTTTTGATAGGGCAGATGCCACGTTGACGGTGATCTTTTCACTTTGCTGACTATAGCCCGTCGACTTCGAAGTGGCTGTCAAGAAGAACACATACTGCCCGTCGAGCAGGTTCATCGGGTAGTTCAAGTTTTTTTCGTGTGATACCACTGTCGCCTGATATCTATCCTGATAATTGGTTAAATTTACATTAGGATCATAATAAGCCCAAGTGTATTCCAAGTCGTCCTCTCCGCCGTTGCTTGTGACGGTAGGAGAAATGCTCAATGTCTTGCCTGCAAACGAGGTGATTTCATATTTCTTCTCGAAGCCACTGATGTTGATGTGCGTCTTGTCTGTGCCGTATTCCGAATCATCGCTTACGCATGAGGAAAGCAAAGGCAGCGCCAACAGTATGTATGCAAATATCTTTTTCATGAATTATTCCTTTCTTTTTTAGTGATTATCACTTAGTGGAAATCTGACGATTAATAGCCTCCAACAGCGAAACCAATCAGTGTGCCGTCTTCTTCTGCCAGAGGTGAGAGTCCTTGAGCCTCACGCTCGGCATTCTCTACTGCCAGTGCAGCTGCCAGTTTACTACAGATAAAACTCATGTAGGCTTGGTCTGCGGTATACGAATCAAATTGTTGTTTGCTGATGTAGTCTTCGTCCCACTTTTCGCCAGTCACCTTGATCATGAACTGATGGCGCACAGGTCCATACGTTCCGAAGTACCAATTGCAATAGCCACCCCAATTGCTTGGTTTAGCCAAACGGTCGGTAATTTGGATATAACGGTTCATCTGGCTCTTGAAGCCTGGCTTGAATTCGGCATTCTCCTTGATGGTAAACTTCAGCGTCACTGTACTTGTCTTCAGTGAAGCGTCGCGCAACACCACGATGGGGATGCGAGCAGTCGTAGAGTCTGCCTTGATGACAAGGTGCTTCTTGTATTCTGCATCGTCGAAACTCACGTAGTGTTTACCAGCCACAGCATCGTCGGTGCCGGTCATCACTTGCTCCAACTCGAACGAACGGTCATGGTTGGCAATGAAGCCAAGATTCTGCACGGTCACCCAGACGGTGTCTGACGTCACGTCGCCATGATAGGAGAACGAATAAGAAGTCAGGGAGTCGCTCAGATATGCTTTCTTGAAATAGAGCCTGCTCGTTGTGTCGCTATATACGGGCAGATCTTGCTCGCAAGCCGAAAGCAAGGCTATGATGGCGAGCAGTGCTATGTATATTGTTTTTCTCTTCATGTCTGTTAGTTTTTAGTGTGCTTGTGAATGGTTCCTTAGTTGGGATTAAACTCCGATTCCGGCAACGGTAGAATATAATCACCTTCCTCCATATCGGTTGTGGCAAAAAGCATGCGCTTGGTGTTCTTGCGCTTATAGGCATAGAACATCTGACCTTCACCATAGAATTCACGGCGATATTCGTCAAGCACGAAATCCTTTACTTCGTCGAGCGACGTAAACTCTTCGGTCACGTTAACGGCGCGAGCCTTCATATACTCCATATAGAGCGTATTAGCCTCGGCCAAATCGGTGGTGGTTTCCATGGCGATGAGGTATTGCTCAGACAGACGCAGCATTGGCATAATCTGCAGATTGAGGCGCAGAACGTCTAGTGAAATACTTTTCGAAGAGTCCCATGAATACTTCTTAATGGTGGGATACTTGATACCAGCGGAGTTGTGCGTGTTGCGTTCCCACATGTTCAGATAGCGGTTGTTGCTGGTGGTGTTCTGTCCAGCATAGAGCTGCTTGTCGAGCATGTTGGTGGTGATGCACAGTTGGTGTTCTGCAGCCACATTTTGGCTGACCAGTCCTCCCAAGGTAGCGATGCTGTAGTCGAGGAGATTGCTATTCTGCAAGGCGAACAAACATTCGTCGGGCAGTGCATAATAACTGCTGCTATAGTCACCGTCGCCCGCCAGTTCCACTACGGGTTTGCCGTTGAGTGTGGCGTTGATGACCGCTTTAGCTTGTTCGTAAGCCTTGGTGGTGTTGCCGAGATACATATAAACACGAGCTTTCAATGCCTTGACAGCCCACAAGTTCATACGGTGTCTGCGATTCATCATGAAGTCGTCGTCGAGCGTATTGTCCGAGCCACTGAGATCATGGTAGGAATATTTCAACAGCGGGTCGCTCTTGCTGAACAGGGTCTCTGCCTTGTCGAGATCGTTGAGGAGCTTCTGTGTATAGTCTTCAAACGAATAGTAGGGCGGTAAGGTGTTGATGTCGTTACTCTCAGAATAGGGAAGGCTCACTTTCTTAGTGCCTCCTTGAGGCAACTGTCCGAACAGACGCAGCACGTCGAATTGGCAGTAAGCGCGCAAAGCCAACGCTTCGCCTTCAACCACGTTGCGGGCATTCTCGTCGGCAATCGATGAGGGCTTGGCTGTGATGTGGTTGATAATCATGTTGGTTTGCACCACTACATTGAACAGTCCGCTATAGATAGACTTGATGCCACTGCGTGCTTCATCTGCCGTGTAATTGTGCTGATGGAAATAATAACAGTCTGGATTATACGACTTGTTAGGTTCCTGCCACAAGTTAGCCAAACATTCCACGTCTGACATGGTGAGATTCTTGCCATAGATGTTTTGCGACGCCATCGACACATAGCAACCTGCCAAGGCTTCCTTGTAGCCTTTGTAGTTGGAGAACATATCTTGCTCTCTTTCCTCAGTTTCGAGTTTCACGTCGAGCCAATCGTTGCATGAAGACAGGGCGAGCACAGAGCATGCCAGCACGAGTCCCTTGCTTATCTTGTTTCTGATGATATTCATAATGATGTATTTGTTTCTGTTGTTGATAGATGCATGCTGCATCGGTTAGAACGTGAGTGTCAGCGAAGCCTGCATATTGCGAGCGTATGGATAACTGGTGCCTCGCTCATACTTTACAGACGACCAATAGAACAGGTCGTTGAGGTTTATGGCAAAGAGTGCAGACTCCAGACCTGTCTTGGTGCGTAGCCATTGGTTGTTCCAACGATACTGCAGGCTGATGGTTTGCAGGGTGAGCACCTTGTCGTCAAACACAAATCGTGACGTGGCGTGGGTCGACATGTCGTTGTATCCCTGGAAGAACGTGTTGTCACCAGGCTTCAACCAGCGTTGTGTCAAGGCTCTTTCGTCCACGTTGCTGCTCTTGATGGTAGAAGTGGTCACCTCTACGCGGTCGCGCAGGGTAGAGTTGTAGGTCTTGCCACCCCAGTGATAGCCGAACGAGATGTTGCAGGTAAAGTCTTTCCACATGACCATGGTGCGGATGTTACCGCGATAGGTAGGCTGGCTGCTACCCAGATACACCTTGTCTGAAGCGTCCCAAGTGTCTGTCGTATTGCCATTTTTGTCGACAAACACTTCCTTTCCTGTGCTTGGGTCTATGCCGTTGCTTTGCACTGCATAGATAGCATTGAGGGGTTTACCCACGTAGAAGAGGTTTGCCACATCTACGCTTTGTGCCAAATACTTCTGGTTTTGCTCCATGATAGCATCCGAGAGCTTAGTAATCTTATTGGTGTCGTGCACTAACTGCGCACCCACCATCCAGTTTAATTTCTTGCGGCGGTCGCGGATGATATAGGCATTTAACGACATTTCAAAACCCTTGTTGCTCATCTCACCGATGTTAGCCACATAGGAAGAAAAACCTGTAGACAGTGGCAAATCCATGGATGAGAGCAGGTCGGTGGTCTTCTTGTTGTAGTAGTCGAACTCGAGGGCTATGCGGTTATGCCACAGTCCCAATTCAAGACCGATGTTTGTCTCCTTGGTTTTCTGCCAGGTGAGGTTAGGGTTACCCAATCCCATCAAGGTAGCAGCCGCCCAGTTGAGATAGCGGTTGCCCGAGGTATACTGGTAAGAAGAGTATACGTTTTCTGTGGTAAAGTTCTGCGAACCAGTCACACCATACGATGCTCTCAGTCGCAATGTGTTGATAACATCATTGCCGTGCATCCATTTCTCGTTGTGCATGTTCCATCCGATACCCGTACTCCAGAATGGAGCGAAGCGTTTCTTGCTTCCATACTTTGAACTACCATCTACGCGGTAGCTCAAATCTACGTAATATCTATTGTCAAAAGTGTAGTTTGCGTTACCCGTAAGACCTACCATGCGCACGGTGGCCTTGTCACCTGAAGGAGTGCCACCATATTCATACTGTGTGGCAT
>CAVKQP010000137.1:0-5883 GCA_963658165.1 Clostridium sp. CAG:302
GAACTGGAGTGCAGACTCGTTTGTTGATACAACAGTAGCCGAACTCAAGGCGCAGTTGGGCGACGACAAGGTGATACTCGGCTTGTCGGGTGGTGTAGATTCTAGCGTGGCTGCAGTGCTCCTCAACAGGGCAATAGGAAGTAACCTAACGTGTATTTTCGTTGATCATGGTATGCTCCGCAAAAACGAGTTCCGCGATGTGATGAAAGACTATGAAGGGTTAGGCCTCAACGTGATTGGCGTGGACGCATCAGAGAAGTTCTTTACCGACTTGGCTGGCGTGACCGACCCTGAGCAAAAACGCAAGATCATCGGTCGCGATTTTGTCGAGGTGTTCAATGCTGAAGCAAAGAAGCAGACCGGTGCTAAGTGGCTTGCACAGGGCACCATTTATCCCGACCGCATCGAGTCGCTCAATATCACGGGTAAGGTAATCAAGAGTCATCACAATGTGGGTGGACTGCCAAAGGAAATGAATCTGCAGTTGTGCGAACCTCTGAAATGGCTATTCAAGGACGAGGTGCGCCGTGTGGGACGCTCGTTGGGCATGCCCGAACATTTGATTACGCGCCATCCTTTCCCAGGTCCTGGACTGGCTGTGCGCATCTTGGGTGACATCACACCCGAAAAAGTGCGCATTCTTCAAGATGCCGATGATATCTATATCCGTGGACTTCGTGACTATAAGGTGCGTCTCAGTGGTGAGGAAGCACGTCGCGTGTTGGCAGCAGGAGTTCCTGCCAATATGGAGAATGGAGAAATTGAGGTTTCTCTATACGACCAGATCTGGCAGGCTGGCACCGTGTTGCTTTCCACCGTGCGGTCTGTCGGCGTGATGGGCGATGAACGCACCTATGAGCACCCCGTGGCTTTGCGTGCTGTTACCTCAACAGATGCGATGACTGCCGATTGGGCACACTTGCCTTATGACTTTATGGCGAAAGTGAGCAACGAAATCATTAATAAGGTGAAAGGCGTCAATCGCGTATGCTACGACATATCGTCAAAACCGCCAGCAACTATTGAGTGGGAATAGTCTGTTCCTAGTCTACTTAATAATAATCCCTTGAAGTTTGTGCATGACACGACTTCAAGGGATTGTTGTATATAGAAGAAAATGTTAAAACGTACGTGGTTTGGTGACGTCAAAATTTGTAGTGTCAGCTCAACTTGTATAGATAGCGCTTGATACTCTTTTTCGGGGTTTTTTCAAACTCTTCCGCTTGGATGACAATGCGTGCCAACTTGCTGTAGGCTGGGATCAGCTCGTTGAGGTCTTTGCGGTTTTGTTCCATCACGTTCTTGATGTCCTCATCGTTGAAGCCCATTTGTTTTGCTTCGTCATGGTCAGGATATACCAAGCCGACTAATTTGTCGCCGTCTTGCACCACGAGACACTCGTTGACAAGGGGCATTGAGTTGAGCTTGTCTTCTATTTCTTCTGGGTAAATGTTCTGCCCAGAGGAGCCGAGCAACATATTCTTGCTACGTCCCTTGATAAATACGTTGCCGTGTTTGTCCATCACGCCGAGGTCGCCCGTGTGATACCATCCTTCCTCGTCCAGTGCTTGTTCGGTGGCTTCCTCATTCTTGTAGTAGCCGAGCATCACATTGGTTCCCTTGGTTACTATTTCACCAGGGATGTTCTCTGGGTCTGGACTCAGTATCTTCACGTCCATGTGAATTACCTTTTTGCCACAAGAGCCAACGGCATGGTCGTGCCAATCATCATAGGTGATGATAGGGGCACATTCTGTAGCTCCATAGCCGACGGTGAACGGGAAATCGATGGAACGAAGGAATTTTTCTATCTCCTGGTTAAGAGCAGCTCCTCCAATGATAATTTCATAGAAGTTTCCACCGAAGGCTTGATAAACCTGCTCACAGATTTTCTGTTTTACCTTTTTGCTGATGACGGGCATGTTCATCAACAGACGAACACGGTTGTTTTGTATCTTGGGGAACACCTTCTTGCGTATGATCTTCTCGATGATGAGCGGTACGGCAATGATGATAGACGGCTTTACATCGGCAAATGCCTGGGCTACGATGGCTGGTGACGGCACTCGGGTGAGATAGTAAACGTGGCAACCATGGGTGAATTCAAAGAGGAATTCGAACGACATGCCATACATGTGTGCCATAGGCAGGATGCTGATGGTGTTGGAACCTGGGGCAATAGTCTTGCCGAGCACGTCGTAGGCAAAGTCAAGGTTACCCCAAAGTGCACGATAGGGAAGCATCACACCCTTTGAAAAGCCTGTAGTGCCACTGGTGTAGTTGATGAGTGCCATCTCGTCGGGACTTTGTTCCTTGTAGTAGCTCACGTGTTCTTTGCGGAAATACTTGGGAAACTTCTCGCCGAATATACGATTGAGGTTCTCGCGGGCAAATGTGAGTTTGTCTGTTCGTGAGACAACCAATGAGTAGTCGGGGATATAGATGATGCCTTCCAGATCGGGCATCTTGGCAGGGTCAATAATCGTGTTGACCACGTCACCGACAAACAAAAGTTTGGCTTCGCTATGGTTTACGATATTATGAATTTGGTCTGCCGTGAATTCGTGTAGGATGGGCACTGCCACAGCTCCGTAGGTGAGGGTGGCGAGAAAGGCTACAGCCCAATGTGAGCTATTGCGACCGCAAAGAGCGATTTTGTCGCCACGCACCACACCACTGTTTTCAAACATAATGTGGAGTTTTTCTATCTTGCGTGCCACATCATGGTATTGTAGTGTGGATCCTTTATAGTCGGTAAAGGCGTCTGAGTCCCAGTTTTTGAGGATACTTTCTTCTATATAAGAATTGAAGCTTGGTATTGATTCCATTGCACAATTTACATTAATATTGTGCAAAGATACTATCATTTCTGCACACGGGCAAATAAATTGTGCATTATTTTCTTCTTATTATTCATAATGCATCGATTTTGCTGGGTGAATGTGAGAAACGAGATAGCTGGGCACGATGAGCACGAGGATGCTAATAAGCAGTGTGGCTAAATTGATGAGGATGATCAGCAACGGGCTGATTTCCACAGGCACGGTACTCACATAATAGGTTTGCGGGTTGAGTTTAATCAGTCCTGTGAAATGCTGGAGTAGGGTAAGTCCGATGCCGAGCATGTTGCCGATGATGAGTCCGCGTCCAATAATAAAGGTGGCAAACCAAAGGAACGTGTGGCGGATGGTACGATTCTTTGCACCTAACGCTTTCATCAGTCCAATCATGTTGGTGCGCTCAAGAATGATGATGAGCAAGCCCGAAATCATGGTGAAGCCTGCAACGCAAATCATTAGTCCCAAGATAATCCATACATTGAGGTCGAGCAAGTTGAGCCATGAGAATATTTGTGGGTTGGCATCTTTTATAGTTTCACTGGAATAGGTCTCTCCGTAGTTGTCTATTGTGCGATTCACTTGTTGTGCCACTCGGTCGGAAACTATGGAGAGTTCTTCGAAATCGTAAAGCGAAAGTTCCAAACCATTACTTTGATCGAGCTCCCATCCGTTAAGTTTCACGGCTGTATAGAGGTCTGTAAAGGCAATAATCTCATCAAATCGGCTCAGGTTGGTTTTGTAGATGCCTGCCACTGTGAAGCGGCGGATGCGCACGTCGTTATTTATAAAATAGGTGAAGATGCGGTCGCCCACTTTCAACTTCAGTTTGTCTGCCATGGTCTTCGAGATGACCAATTGGTTGTGGCTAGCGGTGTCGCTGAACTTTGGAAGATGACCGCTTACCATATTGTTGTGGATAAATGTGGTGTCGTAGTCGGGACCAATGCCTTTGAGCATCACACCAAGAAAGTCGGTGTTGGTCTTCAAGATGCCTTGTTTCATAGCGAAGCGCTGCACGTGGCTCACCCCGTCAATGTGCTTGATGGTCTTGATGAGGCTATCGTTGGTGCATATGGGGTATTGTTCACCGTTTTGGAGCGACATGAAGTTAGCCACGGTGATATGACTTCCAAACCCAACCACCTTGTCTCGGATGGTGTGTTTGAAGCCAATGACCACACTGACAGATATAATCATCACCGTCAGTCCGATGGCTACACCTGCCGTGGCAATGCGAATAGCAGGGCGTGAAACCTTGCGCTTGTCACCATTGTCACCGAATATGCGTCTTGCTATGAAAAGAGGAAAGTTCATGAATTATTCTTCCATTACCCGTCCGGGATATGCTTCAAGGGCTTTGCGCAATACAAAGAGTGCACGCTCAAGGTCTTTTTTCTTCAATACGTAGGCAATGCGCACTTGGTTAATGCCCGCGCCAGGGGTGGTGTAGAAACCAGAAGCAGGTGCCATCATGACGGTTTCGCCCTCATAGCTGAATGATTCGAGACACCAACGGCAGAACTTCTCGCTGTCGTCAACAGGCAGTTTTGCCACGGTGTAGAATGCTCCCATAGGTATGGGTGAGTAGACACCGGGGATGCGGTTGAGACCATCGATGAGGCATTTGCGTCGCTCCACGTATTCGTCATATACATCACGGTAGTACTCTTCCGGTGCATCAAGCGATGCCTCAGCAACAATCTGTCCGATGAGAGGTGGTGAAAGGCGTGCTTGGCAGAATTTCATCACAGCAGCACGCACTTCCTTGTTCTTGGTGATAAGTGCACCGATACGGATGCCGCACTCACTATAACGTTTGGAAACGGAGTCGATGAGAATCACATTTTGTTCAATGCCTTCCAAGTGACAGGCGCTGATATAGGGCGATCCTGTGTAGATGTATTCGCGATAAACCTCGTCGGAGAACAGATAGAGGTCGTATTTCTTTACGAGGTCGCGTATCTGGTTCATTTCGCGGCGTGTGTAGAGATAGCCTGTAGGGTTGTTGGGGTTGCAAATCATAATAGCACGTGTGCGCTCGTTGATAAGCTCCTCAAACTTTTCCACCTTGGGTAGTGAGAATCCCTCCTCAATGGTAGTGGCTATGGTGCGTATCTTTGCTCCGGCTGAAATGGCAAATGCCATGTAGTTGGCGTAGGCGGGCTCGGGCACGATAATTTCGTCGCCAGGATTCAAACACGACATGAAGGCAAACAACACTGCCTCTGAACCGCCCGAAGTAATGATGATGTCGTCGGCGTCTACGTTGATGTTGTATTTCTTGTAATAAGCAGTGAGCTTTTGTCTATATGACAAATAACCCTGTGATGGAGAATATTCAAGGATTTGGCGTTGAACATTCTTCAAGGCATCGAGTCCGACCTGTGGTGTAGGCAGGTCGGGCTGACCGATATTTAAGTGGTAAACTTTTATTCCTTTATTCTTTGCGGCAGCAGCCAAGGGCGCCAATTTACGGATAGGCGACTCGGGCATTTCTAGACCGCGAACTGATATTTCAGGCATACAAATATAAAAATAATTATTTTCAAGAGTGCAAAGGTAACGCAAATCAACTGAAGAACAAAATAAAACGTGGTTTTTATTTTAGATGCTCTTTCACATGTAAAAGTAGGAAGAATCAGTTTGTTCGACATTTGGAACGACGTAACTTATCTTGTTGTTTATCTAATATCATCTATGCCTCGCATATGTGGTACACCTCGCGACATATCAAACCAATATATTTCCAAGTTATATGTGCTAGTATGCAACTACATAAGGGATGCGACTCTTTTTTCGGTAATAGTCAGAGTTACAAGGAGTTTCAATCCACGCACCCACGTGGGGTGCGACGGCGACGAGCACGAGGATGACCGTTACCGCATCTGGTTTCAATCCACGCACCCACGTGGGGTGCGACTTACCGAAGATTGTTCGACCGACAAGCCGAAGAGTTTCAATCCACGCACCCACGTGGGGTGCGACGCCGCTCGCTCTACCCGCTGCGCGGTTCAAGCTAGTTTCAATCCACGCACCCACGTGG
>CAVKQP010000138.1:0-5757 GCA_963658165.1 Clostridium sp. CAG:302
TCGGGCAACTCCTCCACCACTCTAAAATTGAGCGGATTATTAGGATCTTTCACGGGCAAGGGCGACAATGCTTGCGTGTCTTCACTCTGACTATTGGCATTCTCCTGATCAAGCCCACTGCCCGATATGCCTTCGCCAGTAATGTTGGCGTCCTCATTCAATTTGGTTTCATTGAGTTTATCAATGAGATTATCGGTTTTCACCGTATTAATTTTCTCTGTAATAGTTGATGATTGGGAGGCAGGTGCAGCCGCTACCATATCCTTTTGCTCCAAGGCAGGAATGCTTTCAAAGTCTTGCGCCAAGTCCTCAATCTGGTCGGAGATGTCGTCAGAATCATTGTCCTGCGATGTGTATTCCAAGGCTACGAACAAGATAGACAACACGATGACCACTCCTGTCAGCCATGCTGTCAATCTATATTTTCCCAAGTCTGCCTTTGGCAATTTCCTGATTTCCATCCTTGTTTGCTTTTCCTTCGAGTTGTAACTGATGCAACTCGCCTAAAAATATCAACGCAAAAGAATAATCCAAGCATTCATACGTTATATATAAGTCGTATGTATTCCATGCGGACATTCAGCTGACAAAAGTAATGAAGATATTTGAAAAATCAGTATCTTTGCGGACAAAATAGGACAAATTGATGAAAAAACTTGTTATTACGCTCTTGCTTGCCCTGTCGTACTTGACTTCAGAAGCGCAAGAGAGCCAGACGGCATACAACTTTCTCCGCCTTCCAACGAGTGCGCACGCTGCGGCTCTCGGCGGCGAGAACATCAGCCTCATCGAAGACGATCCGTCGCTGATGTTTTCCAACCCTGCCTTGCTCTCTTCCGTAAGCGACAAGTCTATCGGTTTCAACTACATGAATTACATGTCTGGGGCAAACATGCTCAGTGCCTCATTCAGCCGCACCGTCAAGGAAAAACTATCGTGGGCGGCAAGCGCACAGTACATCAACTATGGATCCATGCGCGAAACAACTAGCGACAACGTGTCAATAGGAGACTTTTCCGCCAAAGATATCGCTGTTGCGGGGCATCTTTCTTATATGCTATCAGAACGGATTGCAGGTGGCATCACCGCTAGATTCATCACTTCATACATCGGCGACTACAACTCCATTGCCATGGGTGTAGACCTAGGACTTAACTATTTTGATTCCGAACACGATTTCTCTGTATCGGCGGTAGCCAAGAATTTGGGCGGTCAGTTAAAGGCTTACAACGAGCAATTCGAAAAGATGCCACTCGATTTACAGGTGGGCTTGAGCAAAAAGTTTGCCGCTGCGCCCTTCCGAATCCATGCTTCACTAGTCGACTTGAACCATTGGGGATACAAGTTCATACATCATCTCGTGGTAGGAGCCGATATCATCTTGAGTGAAAATATCTGGGTGGGCGGTGGCTACAATTTCCGCCGAGCAAACGAGATGTCTGTTCTCGCCACTGGCGAAGAGAGAGGTAGTAGCCATGGAGCTGGCCTTTCGCTGGGTGTCGGCATCAACTTGGAACGCTTCAAACTCAACGTGGCATATGGGAAATACCACGTATCGTCTTCATCTATCGTGCTGAGTGTCGCCTATAGTTTGTAACAAAAATCACCAATATAAGCAAATGAAACGTATTATCATCGCCGTGGATGGATTTTCTTCTTGTGGGAAAAGCACCATGGCAAAAGACTTGGCCCGAGAAGTGGGCTATATTTATGTGGACACAGGTGCCATGTATCGTGCAGTTACTCTATATGCCATACGTGAAGGACTGTTCCAAGACAAAGAAATAGACAGCGCGAAACTGCAACAGCAGATGTCGGAAATACACATCGGATTCAAGGTTAACGCCGAAACTGGCCGTCCCGACACCTACCTGAACGGCGAGCTAGTGGAAAAGGAAATACGCTCTATTGAGGTGTCAAGCCATGTGAGCATGGTTGCCGCACTGCCTTTCGTGCGCACCGCTATGGTTGAACAACAACAACGAATGGGCGAAGAAAAGGGCATCGTCATGGACGGCAGAGACATCGGAACTACCGTTTTTCCCCAAGCAGAACTCAAGATTTTCGTCACTGCTTCAGCAGAAGTACGTGCGCAACGGCGCTTCGATGAACTGAAAGCCAAGGGTATGCCTGCCGACTACGATGAGATTTTGAAGAACGTGCAAGAGCGTGATTATATGGATAGCCATCGTTCAGTATCACCACTCCGCAAAGCGGACGATGCCATTGAGCTCGACAATAGTCATATGACCATAGCCGAACAGAAGGCATGGTTATTGGAACGATTCCAAGAGAAAGCGCAATAATCACTTTTAACCGACAAGACCATGATTGTTCTAAAGGAAACAATCATGGTCTTGTCGGTTTTTATTTGCTTCAGCATGAGACATTTCATCCATTGATGAGATGTTGCACCGTGTCCTTACACTGTTCCATCAACCATTTCGGAGTGCTCGTTGCGCCACAGATGCCAATGCTTTTCACTCCCTCAAGCCAAGAGGGCTGCAGTTCTTCAGGGCTTTCTATCTGATAGCTATTGGTGTTTACCCTGCAACATTCTTTAAAGAGAACTTTTCCATTGCTACTCTTATGACCGCACACAAAGAGAATCAAGTCATGGCGAGCGGCAAAGGCGGAGATGTTAGGCATACGATTTGCCACTTGTCGGCAGATGGTATCAAAACTCTTGAACACAGCCTTAGGACTGATGTTTGTCTGTATATACTCAATGATATGATGGAATTCGTCCAGCGATTTCGTGGTTTGCGAATACAAGTATATGTCACGATTGAAGTCCAAGAGTTTGGCATCGTCCAATTTTTCTATCACTTGCGCATGACTATGCGTCTGTCCCACCAGCCCCAACACCTCAGCATGTCCGTTTTTTCCAAAGATGACGATTTGTGCTTCTGGATTGGACGTATACTGTCGATGGATGCGTCGTTGCAAGGCGAGCACCACTGGACAAGTGGCATCAATGATTTCAATGTTGTTGCGCCGCGCCATCTCGTAGGTCTCAGGAGGTTCGCCATGGGCACGAAGTAGCACTTTCACATCGTGCAAACGTGCCATATCATCGTGGTTAATGGTAACCAAGCCCATTCCGCGTAGACGTTCACACTCCATGCCGTTGTGCACTATGTCACCCAAACAATACAAGATGCCGCCTTTCGAAAGTTCTTCTTCCGCCTTACTGATGGCCGTAGTCACTCCAAAACAGAAGCCACTGCCATTGTCAATTTCTATTTGTACCATAAACTACTGCGTCACATTAATGTGTACAACCACCTTCGGGTGATGTGGATCATTGGTTATCATCAACACGCGCGGACGGGTCTTCGTGCGGTTTTTCAGCATCTTAGCGTCTGCCGTCACCTTGAGTTTTGCTGTTTCGCCGGGCTGTATCGTCATCTTGTTGAGCGACACTTGCAACCCCGTGGTAAACATTTGAAGTGATCGGATATCGAGATTTCCCTGTCCAACATTCTTGATTTCGATCTCTCCCTTCTTCTTCGACTTGCCTCCAAAAGAACCTAAGTCCAAGTTGTCTTGCGAGAGTTCCAACTGGGGAGCCTTTTCCAATTCTTCCGAAGTCATGGTCTGAAAACTCGGGAGTAGCACCGCAGATACATCGATTTCCTTTTTGTCGCTTACCTTTTCGCCCGGATTGGCCCCCAAATAGACAGAGGTCTGCGTCAAGCCAAAGTCGCGCAATTTCTGAGAATCAAGCGTAAACTTGACAACACCACCACGCCCTGTAGCAATCACTGAGGGAGAAACCTCTGCCGAAAGATATGCGGGCAAATGCATCACCACAGGGTGCACACTTTGGGTTGACGTATTTAGAATATGGATTTCCGCAGTTGGACGGTCGCCTCTATTCACATCATCAAACTCTATGGAGGTACTATCTACCTTGAGTACTCCCATTTGATAAGCATAGTTACCATTGTAATTGGTAATTTCCGTAACAACCACACCACGCAACGTCAGCATGACAGGTTCCTTTGAGCCATTGCTAAACACTTGCACTTGCTTCACGAAATGTCCCAATTGGCGTGCGTCATAGGTGGCAGCCACCGTGAACTCCCGACCAGCACCTATGGCTTGTCGCGGAAAGTCCACTTGCGTACAACCACAACTGGTTTCCACGTCTTGGATGATGAGGTCTTCACGTCCTTTGTTTTGCAGTTTAAACGAGGCGGTAACAGGTTGGTTATACATCACCTGTCCGCAATCTATCACTTCTGTCGAGGTCACGATGTTCTGCGCACAAAGCGGAAGAGTCGCCATGGCGAACAGAGGCATCAATACGTATTTCTTTTTGTTCATAGTTCTTATTTATTCTTTTATAGACACGACTACGCCCTTGTCACGTCCCGCATATTCGGGTGCATAGGCGCACTGCACCGTGGCAGCACCATTCAGATAATTTCCTGGGCGATCTATGTAATATTCTATCTCTATCACGGTCTTTCCCTTGCGCACCTTATCTAGATAACAACGGGTAGACGTATCCTTCACATCGAAATAGCTACCGGCACGATAGCCACTCGTTTGTTCCACGGGTTCAAGACAAGCAGCGCGCCGATCCTGTAGCTGCACGAAGTCGTAGTCGCGGTCAGCCTTGATGGTAAGCCGCACGATCACCTTGTCGCCCACCTTTAAGCTCTTGTTGCCAACTATCTCTCGTTGCACACTTAGTCCACTTGATGTACTGGCTATGTTAGCCATAAGTTGTTCACCCGTCACATAGACGGCGCCCCACGATGTGCCCGAAGACTGCTTTTTTACGGTCAATGTCTTGATATCGGAGCGGTCAAGTGTCATCTTCATATAACCCACGCCAGCCGTCGGAGTATCGGTTTTGAGCGACTTGCCATCTACAAAAAGTTGGGCCTTGTCACAAGGGGCAAGAACATCCAATCGAGGCGTTTCCCCATCTTTAGGTACAAAAAATGCATAAACTGCATCGACACCTATGATGGGAGAATCCCAGCGCTGAGTGTGCTTTTGTTGCAATATCCAACGTTGCATCTCCGTGATGGTCTGCTGATCATTAGGTGTGACCGTCTTCATAGCCTCAATAGCCAACACCTGTGCTGGCATACGATAGTCGCACCAATAGTATTCCGCACGGTCGCCATCAAAATAGCGCCCCATCAGGTCGGTACAAACCGTGTGTTCCTTGATGCTCTTCACATATTCGCGAGCCTTGTCCAAGTGTCCCGTCCTAGCAAACACCGCAGCAGCCACCGCTTTAGCACGTATATCTTCTAGCACAGGTTGCTTGAGTAGGATATTTATCAGATAGTCTTGCGCCGCCTTATATTTACCCTTGAGTGGTTTGTTGTCTAAAGCAAAAGCATAGAGCTGGCAGAGTGTGGCATAGTCAATCGCTTTAATCTTGTCCCCTTTGGCAACCTGCTGCTTCATCAAATCGACATCTGCTACCATACAATTCTGCAGATAACCGAGTGCACGCTCCTTCAGGGCATCCGTTGAATGTGCGGCATCTCGATTGAATCCTGAGCCATTGAGCGTCATGCCTGTCATCTTTTTTAGGCGCAACAAGGTGATAGCTACATCGGTAGTGACAAATCTTGAGCCGGGCATACCAGGATACCAACTGAACGAGCCATCTGCACGCTGCAACTGCATGAGCCGTTTCATCAAACTATTTTGGCGATTGCTAATGGCGTTCTCATCAAACAAGTTGATCAACTGTCCAAGTTGTTCAGTCTCACTGTCGGCATC
>CAVKQP010000139.1:0-5755 GCA_963658165.1 Clostridium sp. CAG:302
AATGTGAACGCATCGACAAATCACAAGGCATCGAGCCATGCGGATCGCGGACGGGCACAAGACCCGCCCCTGCAAAGCTTTGCTGTAAACGTAATCAGCGAAACCTACTTCTTTAAAATCTTTTGAATGCGTGCGGAGAAAAAGGCTGAACATGCGGGGTTTGGGCGGGCACAAGAGCCACCCCTGCAAGTCGCACAATTTGCCCCGACGAATGATGTATTTTGATTCCAATTGAAACTTTTCGGTGGCGAGACGCCTGTGTGGCATAATGTTTGTTCCCACTGTCATCGGATTGAAAAAGGGAAACACACATTATTATATAGCTAACATTTAGAAAGCAAGATTGCACATGGACCACATTCATGACCTTACATTCGGCGGGGAGCGTCCCTTGTTTGGCGCCCACGATGCCATGCTGGAGAATATAACCGTGACCGACGGCGAGTCGGCGATAAAGTGTTGCCACGACATAGAGTGCCGCGACAGCAAGTTCTATGGTAAGTACCCCTGGTGGCACGTGGACCGTAGCCTAATCACGAGTTGCTACTTCGCGCCCGGCTCACGCTCAGCCATATGGTACAGCAACGACATGACGATGCGCGACTGCATTATCGACGGGCCGAAGTTCTTCCGCGAGATGAAGGGGCTGTCGCTGGAGAACGTCACCATCAACGACGCCGACGAGACCTTCTGGCACGTCAGCCACATGAGGGTAAAGAACGTGACGCTGCACGACGGCACATACCCCTTCATGCACTGCGACCACATCCGCGTGGACGGACTGACGAGCGACGCGAAATACATCTTCCAGTATTGCAACGACGTGGAGATCCACGACGCCCACATCACCACCAAGGACTCGTTTTGGGAGTGCGACAACGTGACGGTCTACGACTCCGACATCGACGGCGAGTACATCGGCTGGCACTCGAAGAACCTGCGCTTCGTGAGGTGCCACCTCAGCGGCGAGCAGATTCTGTGCTATGCCGACAACGTGACGCTTGAGGATTGCACCATCGACGCGGCGTGCGACCGCATGTTCGAGGACTGCACGGGCCTCAACGTGTCGGTGAAGGGCGCGATAACCAACATCAAGAACCCCATCAGCGGCAAGATCGTGGCAGACGAGATAGGCTCCGTCACCTACGACGAGTTCGCCAAGGGTCACGACACGGAGATCGCGGTTCGCAAACAATGACGCGAGGGCAACCCGCATGTGCTCGCCATTTTCCCACACAGATTCAAAAGATCTTAAAGATGGCTACGCTTTTCGCTACGCGTTGATTGACCCCCCACACACCAATCATACGGCGCGCAGGGGCGGGTCTTGTGCCCGCCCGCAGCCCGAACGGCACACCACAGCTTCACACGGATCCAAAAGACCTTAAAGATTGCTACGCCGCACGCGACTACGCGGTTGAATTAACAACCATCCTGCAGGGGCGGGTCTTGTGCCCGCCCACGACCAATGTGAACGCATCGACAAATCACAAGGCATCGAGCCATGCGGGTCTCGGACGGGCACAAGACCCGCCCCTGCAAAGCTTTGCGGCATGCGTAATCGGCGAAGCCGACATCTTTAAAATCTTTTGGATCCGTGTGGGGAAAGATATAATGTGCCGATGATGACGCGACGATGATGACAATGCGACACGAGGGTTGCCGGCGGGCACAAGACCCGCCACTGCACGACGTTTAACTGAATATCTAAATTCATATGATGACATACGACTTCGACAAGGTTGTGGCACGACGCCACACGGGATCATACAAGTGGGACTCCATCCCCGACGACGAACTGCCGCTGTGGGTCGCCGACATGGACTTTGAGGTGGCGCCAGCCATAAAGCGCGCGCTGCAGAAGCGCGTGGAGCACGGCGTGTTCGGCTACACGCAGGTCGACGACGACTACTACCAGGCGGTGACCTCGTGGTTCCACCGGCGCCACGGCTGGGACATCGACCGCCGATGGATGCTCTACACCAGCGGAGTGGTGCCCGCCACGAGCTGCGCCATCAAGGCACTGACGCTGCCAGGCGAGAGGGTGCTCGTCATGACGCCGGTCTACAACTGCTTCTTCTCGTCCATCCGCAACCAAGGCTGCGAGGTGGCGGAGAGCGAGCTGGTGAGACAGGGCGACACCTACGTGGTGGACTGGGACGACTTCCGCGCGAAATGCGCCGACGAGAAGACCACGGTGTTCCTGCTCTGCAACCCCCACAACCCCGCCGGAAGGGTGTGGACGCGCGACGAGCTGGCGGAGATGGGCAGGATATGCAAGGAGAACGGAGTGTTCGTCGTAAGCGACGAGATACACTGCGAGCTGGTGATGCCGGGCCACGTGTTCACGCCCTTCGCCGCGGTGAACGACACCAACCTCCACAACTGCGCCACGCTCAACTCGCCGTCGAAGAGCTTCAACACCGCCGGACTGCAGATTGCCAACATCATCTGCGAGGACGACGCGGTGAGGCGGCGCATCGACCGCGTGATAAACATCTTCGAGGTGTGCGACGCCAACCCCTTCGGACCCATTGCGCTGAAGGCGGCATACAACGAGAGCGAGGACTGGCTCGACCAGCTCAACGCCTACATCCACGGCAACTACACCATGCTCCGCGACCTTTTCGCCGACGCGGTGCCTGGGGTCAACGCGGTGCGCCTTGAGGGCACATATCTCGCTTGGGTTGACATCCGCGCCACGGGCCTGACGAGCGACGAGCTGACAGAGCGCCTGGCGCGCGAAGCGAAGGTGCGCGTGGAGAGCGGCACCACCTACGGCAGGAAGGCGGGCGAGGGCTACATCCGCATAAACCTCGCCTGTCCGCGCCACGTCCTGCAAAGCGGGCTGGAGGCGATCGCCAAGTGCATCAACGCGGTGCGGGAAAGCCGCTGACGGCTTTCCCCTGCGGCGCTGTCGGCTTTTCCCAACATCCCTTTCGGCTTCTCTCAACACCGCCGTCGGCTTCACGCCGCAACCGCGATGCCTTCACGCCGTAACGGCATCGCCCTCGCGCCGTAATCGTGCGGCGATTTCAGCGCAATCCCGACGCGCGGTCATTACCTGCGAACCGACGCGCGGTTTTTATTTCACGAATCGACCGTCGGCTTTCATTTCATAAATCCACGGATGTGAAGGGGCGGGCCCTGTGCCCGTCCGCAACCGATATGGGCGCATGCCAAATCAAAACGTGCGTTGTTCCATGCGGGTTGCGGACGGGCACAAGGCCCGCCCCTGCACATCACATGATTTGAGCGTGGCTGTTCAATCCGAAAGTCGCAGCATCATCACCGGTGCATCATCACCGGTGCATGACATCTTTCCACACACGGATCCAAAGGATTTTAAAGATGTCGGCTTCGCCGATTACGCATACCGCCTTTCGATTGCCTTGCAGGGGCGGATCTTGTGTCTGCCCATCACCGCGTAGCCACGTGCGGCGTAGCAATCTTTATAATCTTTTGGATCCGTGTGGGGAAATGGTGCGCCTAATCGATATTTTCTCATCTATTTCATCCCGAAAACGGTTTACAAGTGAAATAAAATCCGTAACTTTGCTTCGAAATTGTGTGGATTTAATCATTCTTTTATATTAATTGCATATTAATCAACGACCAGCGTATATATGATAAGAAAACAAGTGTATGAGAGACCGACCATGACCGTCTTGAGGGTTGAGGAGGACTGCGGGTTGCTCGCAGGGTCTGGCAAGGACGTCACCGTAGACAAAGTGACCGTAATACAGGGCACCACGGATGGGAATCCCGACGAGATTGACGCCAAGAAGAACAACATCTGGGGCACTGGCGGTTTGTGGAACGATTAAAGATGTTAGCATGAAGAAACTATTTACACTCACACTATTGCTTCTCTTCACCTGCCTGGCGACGCTCCGTGCCGCCGAGGAGCCCAAGGGAAGCGCACCGGAGACAGGCAAGACCTACTGCCTCTACAACGTCGAGAAAGGGCAATATCTTAGTGCCGCCAGCGACGGCACACTCACGCTGGGCTCGCCCTATCTCGAAGTGACATTGCAGCAGCCCACTACCACGACCGCATCCGACGCCAGCTTCTACACCATGGAGGCGGATAGCAAGAAGATAATAGCCGCACTATGGCAAACGCCCGTCCTTGGCGACAACAAGCAGGGTTACTACGACCAGTGGCAGATATCAGCCGTGAGCGGCAAGGAGAATGTCTACACCATCGCCTGTCGCAACCGCGAGTCGGGCGCGATGATGTACATGTACTGGAGCAACGCCTCCGACCGCCTCTCCACCGTGATGCTCAAGATATGGACCAGCTTCGTCAACGGACAGTGGAAGCTCGTGGCAGCAGAGGACGTGGAGAAGCAAGTCGTAACGCTCGATGAGACAGCCGAGAGCTACACGATGCCCACCGTCACCGCGTCGGGCGGCGCTGAGGTCCACCTCTATCGCACGTTCTCCGCCAACTGCTGGAACTCGCTCTGCCTGCCGTTCGCCATCGACAACGCGCAGCTCAAGGCGCAGTTCGGCGACGACGTGAGGGTGGCTGAGCTGACCGGCGTCACCTCCACTTCGTTCGACTTCACCTCCGTCAGCACCGTAGAGGCAGGCAAGCCGTACATCGTCTACATACCCGAGGCAACGACAACGCCCGACTATTACACCTTCACGGGCGTGACCGCCTTCGCATCGCAACCGAGCGACGTGACGGTGAGCAATGCTGACGAGAGCGTGACCTTCAAGGGCTACTTCTGCAAGGGCACCGCCCCGAAGAGCGCCTACGTGCTGCGCAAGAACCAGGTCTACCACCTGGTGAGCGACATGAGCACCAAGGGCTTCCGCGCCGTGCTCACACAGAGCACCACGCCGTCGAGCAGCAAGGTGTTCAACTCATGGTCGCTCGATGGCGCCACGACGGGTATCAGCAACATCAACGCCACCAAGGCAACAACCTTCGACGTGTACAACGTCAGCGGTCAGATGCTGCGCCACGCCGCCACCACGACAGACGACCTGCCGCACGGCGTATATATCGTAAACGGAAAGAAACTAACAAAATAACAAACTACGCATCAACACATTATGGGAACACACCTGAAAACCTACACCCTCGCGCTGCTCGCCCTGCTCTTAATGGCAGTAGGCAACGTCTCGGCAACGGAGACAAAGACGGCGCTCTTCACCGCCGGCTATGCTCCGTCGGGCAGTACGTTCAGCAAGACCACAAGCATCGACTGGACAACGCAGAAGATCTATGCCAAGATAGACTTGAGCAATTGCGGGACGACTTACTCCCTGCAAAACATCATCTCCTTTGGCGACGACATCGCCAACTGGAACTCGGGAAATTATAACTTGCACCTCTACTACACCAAGTCGAGTAACTATCTCGAGATAGACTACCTTACAAAAGAAGGCACAAGGCATCAGACCACCCAGACCCTCACAAGCACCACGCTTGAACTGGAACTTTCTTCGGAGGGCCTTGCGGTAAACGGTACCATGACTGTCATAGCCGACTCCATTAGCGGATTGTTCTCGTTGAGCAGCATCTCTGTGGGTTCGCAGCAAGGCGACTCCCGCAGCTACGCCACCTACAACGAGGTGAGTCTTGTTGGAGAGGCTAGCAGCTCCGGTTCTACCACTACCACCAAGTTTGTCGTGCCTTCCTACGGCAACAACTACTACATCTGCTACGGTGCAGACCCGACTTTGGCCTTCACCGTGACGACAACCAGCAACGACGAGCAGATCACCGTGAACACCC
>CAVKQP010000140.1:0-5742 GCA_963658165.1 Clostridium sp. CAG:302
TGAGCGACATCCTCGGCGACGAGGACCACTTGGGCGACATGGACTTCAAGACCACCGGTACACGCGATGGTCTGACCGCTACTCAGATGGACATCAAGTGCGACGGTTTGAGCTTCGAAATCCTTGAGAAGGCACTCATGCAGGCAAAAGCTGGTCGTGAGCACATCCTCGGCAAGATGCTTGAAACACTCCCAGAGCCACGTCCAGAGTTGAAACCACAGGTGCCACGCATCATCCAGATAGAAATCCCCAAAGAGTTCATCGGTGCCGTTATCGGTCCTGGTGGCAAGATCATCCAGCAGATGCAGGAAGACACTGGCGCTACCATCACCATCGACGAAGTGGATGGCGTAGGCAAGGTGCAGGTAAGTGCTCCTAACAAGGATAGCATCGACGCTGCTCTTGGCAAGATCAAAGCCATCGTTGCCGTGCCCGAAGTGGGCGAAGAATATGAAGGCACCGTGCGCAGCATCATGCCTTATGGTTGCTTCGTAGAAATTCTTCCTGGTAAGGATGGTCTTCTCCACATCTCTGAGATCGATTGGAAGCGCTTGGAGACTGTTGAGGAAGCAGGCATCAAGGAAGGTGACAAGATCAGAGTGAAACTCCTCGAGATCGATCCGAAGACTGGCAAGTATAAGCTCTCTCGCCGTGTGCTTCTTCCCAAACCGGAAGGCTACGTAGAGCGTGAGCGCCGTCCTCGTCCTGAGCGTGGCGAGCGTCGTCCCCGCCCTGAGCGCGGTGAGCGTCGTCCTCGTCCTGAGCGTGGCGAACAGCGTCGTTTCGAGCATAACAACAATGCCGATTATCACGATCCAATGGCAGAGCGCGAGCCTAAAGACTTCAACGACTCTCTCGATCACAACAACGACATCGACTAATTCGCACAAGGTTCCCCTTATAGAGCATAATCGGAACTGTACCATTATAAGCAGGGTCTGCATCACTACGATGCAGGCCCTGCTTTTGTTAGCTATACACCTTATATTATATATATAGACGTCATGACTGTATAAAAGACGAAAAGAAATTGTAATGCTACGTCCATACCGCTGTAATGCCATTGAAAAACAACGGATGTACCTTTGCCCCAGATTTTATTACAATAAATTGTTTTTAGGATGAACGTAAGCAAACAAGCATTGTTGATGCTTCTATTGGCGTGTGGCACCTGCGGATTAATGCCTGCCACCGCAACTGGGATTAACGTCCCGGAAACTGTAACCGAAGTGATGCAAGTCAACGGAAAAGTGGTTGACGAGAAAGGCGAGGCTATAATCGGTGCTACCGTAGCCGTAGACGGAACAAGCCTTAAAGCCATCACCGACGTTGAAGGTAATTTCTCTCTGACAAATGTGAAGCGCGGTGCCATGGTGTCGGTTTCATACATAGGCTATGAGAAGGCTTTCATGAAGGCCAGCAAGGCCATGCGTGTGGCACTGAAAGATGACAACAGACAACTCAACGAAGTGGTTGTGGTGGGCTACGGACACATGCAGCGCAAAGACATCACCTCTTCGATTACTACCGTTAGCTCCTCTGAACTCAACAAGGGAGTCTACACCACACCGGCAGAAATGCTGCAAGGCAAGGTGCCGGGCCTGACGGTGACAACCAGTAGCAACCCTAACGAACCCAACTCTTCTGTCACCCTTCGTGGCGCGTCTACCCTGCGCGAAGGCGATGCCATGCAACCTTATTATATCGTAGACGGCATTCCGGGCGTAGACCTCTCGCTCGTTGCTGCTGACGACATCGAGAGCATCGACGTGCTCCGCGACGCAACGGCTACTGCTATCTATGGCTCGAAAGCTGCCAACGGTGTAATCATTGTGACCACCAAGAAGGGCCATCGCGGCACTGCCCACGTGAACTACAACGGATATGTGGCCATCGACAATGTGACAAAAGACATCAAACTTGCCACGGCTTCCGACTTGCGCAACTATGCCAAAGCCAACAATTTCTCGCTCGTCAGCGATGAGGGCGCAGACACCAACTGGCAAAAAGAAGTGGAACGCACAGGCATATCACACAGTCACAACCTCGCAGTGAGCGGGGGCAACGACCGTTCTAACTACAACGTGAGCCTCAACTATGTAGACCGACAAGGCGTCATCCGCAACACCGACAACAAGACCTTCGGTGCACGTGCCTTAGCACAGTCTATGGTGCTCAAAGACCATCTCACCTTGTCTCTCGGTGTCAACGCCAACCAGACCACAGCAGAGGGTGTGGTAGACGATGTGAAGGGCATGAGTGTGACTAGCGCCATGGTCTACTATTCTCCACTGCAACCCATCAGAAACGCCGATGGTTCGTGGTTCGGCTCCACATCGGTGACCAACTACTACAACCCCGTGTCCATGCTCAACGAAGACACAGAGAAGACTGTCTATAGAAGAATGCAGGTGACAGGTAAGGCAGACCTCAAGATTATAGAAGGCCTCAACCTGAGTGCCAACTACTCTTACATGGCTGACCAAAACACCTATAGCCAGTATCATTCCACCCTCTCGCAGATTGTGAACACCAATGGTCAGGCTACGCGCAACACCTACTTGAACAACAAGAGCGTGTTCGAACTCTATGGCAACTACGACACCACCATCGCAAACAACCACCGTCTGGGCGTGATGCTCGGCTACTCTTGGGAGGAGACCAATAGCAACGATGGTTTTGGTCTTACCGTGAAAGACTTTTATAGCGATGCCTTGAAATGGTACAACCTTTCTTATGCCAACAGCATTGATGGCATGGATGCCGTGCAGAGTGGCACAGAGTCAACCCTGCGCATGATCTCCTTCTTCGGACGCCTCAACTATTCTTTCAACGGACGATATAACCTGCAAGCCACCTTGCGTCGTGATGGTTCTTCTGCCTTCGGAAAGAACAACCGCTGGGGTACGTTCCCTTCCATCTCTGCCGCATGGAGACTGAGCGAGGAGAACTTTGTGAAGAACCTCCACCTCTTCGACGACTTGAAATTCCGTGTGGGCTATGGTGTGAGCGGAAACTCGCAGGGCTTTGATGCCTACACTGCCATCCGAACCTATGGTGCCTCTGGCTGGTTCTCCTATACAGATGCCAACGGCGTGGTGTCGCAGAAGCACACAGTGGCAGCCTTGAGCAATGCCAACCCCGACTTGAAATGGGAACGCACGGGCATGTTCAACATAGGCTTAGACTTCAGCATGCTACACAACCGCCTCTCTGGTACCCTCGAATACTACGACAAGCGCACCAGCGACCTGATTTATGACTATCCTGTGTCTACCAACCGCTATCCCTATGGTTATATGACCGCCAATGTGGGCGACATCAGCAACAAGGGCGTAGAGTTGACCATCAATGCCATACCAGTTAAGACAAAGACATTTGAATGGAACACCTCTCTCAACTTGTCGCACAACAAGAACGTGGTAGAAAAACTCTCTAATGCCACCTACTCCGTGAACTACATTGACGAGGCTTCGCCTGAGTTGAGCGGCAATACGGGTGTCTATATACAAAGATTGATGGAAGGATGCCCCATCGGACAGTTCTACACTTACGAGTGGGCTGGCTATGATGAGAACGGCACATCACAATACTACGTGCATGATGCGAAGACTGGTGAACGCACTGGCGAAACCACCATCGATCCACAAGACAAAGACCGCACAAAGGTGGGCAGCGCCCAACCGAAACTGACCTTCGGATGGAACAACACACTCAGTTACCGCAACTGGTCACTCAACATGTTCTTCCAAGGTGTGGTGGGCAACAAGATTTTCAATGCCGTTCGTGCACAGGGCAACGCCATCTCCATGCTCAGCCAAGGCAAGAACGTATTTGCCGAAGCCCTCGTAGACCAGCGCTATGGCGACGTAAACGCACAAAAGCCTTCCGACCGCTATATCGAGAACGGCAGCTACCTGCGTCTTGCTTCCATGACACTGAGCTACAACTTCGGAAAGATTGGCGACTGGGTGAGCAACCTCTCACTCTACGCTACCTGCAACAACGTGTTTACCATCACAGGGGTTAAAGACGTAGACCCAGAAGTGAACCTCGGAGGTCTTACACCTGGCGTCATCTGGGGCAACAACTATTACCCACGCACACGCACCTTCCTGTTGGGTATGAAGGTGAACTTCTAATCGAAAAGCAAACAAGGAAATTAAAAGAAACAAAGCAATGAACAAGATATTCAATACCGTATTGGCAGTTGCAGCCCTAAGCATCACAGCCAGCTGCACTGACCTTGACGTAGACGTAAAATCCAAATACACGAGCTATCCCGACGACCCTGTGGCCATTGAGGCGAAGATGTCGGATGTCTACTATTCGTTCCGCTCCGCCCTGGGCAACAACTACAACCGCGTGCAAACATTCTCGTCTGACGAGGCTACGGGTGTATCTTTCGGAACAGACTATGTAGACAGAGGTGAAAACATACACCCTTCTATCCACAACTTTAAGTCGGGTGACGAACCTGCCATGTATTGGAGCGACTTGGCGAGTGGCATCACCAAGTGTAACAAGATCATCGACGAATTCAAGGATAGTCCCAAGACTGCCGCACCGGCACGCCTGATGAGAGCATTCTATCACTTCATACTGATGGACAGCTATGGCGATGTGCCTGTGCTCGACCATCTGCCCGCTGAAGACGAGGCTGTGGAGCGCAGTCCACGCAAGACAGTGGCGGAGTTTATCGAGAGTGAAGTGAAAGCATGTATACCCGACCTTTCTACCCAAAACGATGCGTCTACCTATGGCAAGCCCAACAAGTGGATGGCAGAGGCACTGCTCGTCAAGTTATACATCAACTGGGGTGTATACACTTGTGGCGATGTGACTCAATATGATGCTGCCACCACGCCTAACAACAAGCTCGACGAATGTGTGAAGTATTGCGACGACATCATCAACAGTGGATTGTTCAACCTGAGCGATGCTTTCCGCAAGAAGTTTATGTATGACAATGGTTCACAGATCAAAGACTTCATCTATGCGATGCCTTACGACAAGGTGAATGCCAAAGGTATGCTCTATGGTCGCTACCGCACCTTCCGCCGCATTGACGATGGCGACACCCAAGGTTACTACGGTGGCAAGATGGGTAAGTCGTGTGCCGGCATCTGTGCAATGAATCCTGAGTTCTCCGATCTGTTCTGCCTAGAAGGTGACGACCGCAACGATGCCGTGCTGAGGGGTAAGGTGTTCATCCACGACGCCATCACGGGCGAGGAGACAGCCAACCCATACATCTACAAGGGTTCTCAATTGGAATTTACCAAGATCATCACCCTTCAAGAGGGAGGTTTGGCACAGCTCAACTGCGGTGCCACACGCGATGGATGGCGCCAAGGCTATCGTTCGATCAAGTTCTATCCTAACCCAAATGAATATAGTGCCTACGACCGCTATCAGAGCAACGATGTGCCCATCTTCCGCTATGCCGACATTCTCCTGACCAAGGCGGAGGCTATCAAGCGCGGTGCCACTGCCACCAACGGCGATACTCCGCAGTCGCTCTTCAACCAGATTCGTGCCTATGTGCATGCACCAAACCTTGACCACGAGCCCTCACTCCAGGAAATCCTCAATGAGCGCGGCAGGGAGTTCTTCGATGAGAACTGGCGTCGCAACGACATGATTCGCTTTGGAACATTTGAGAATGAGTATGGCTTCCACACACACAGTAATCCAGATGCGCGCTTCGACAAGACCTGCCGCATTCTCCCTGTGCCAGAC
>CAVKQP010000141.1:0-5660 GCA_963658165.1 Clostridium sp. CAG:302
CTTTGATGACGAGGACGACACCACAGGCTTCATCCCTGTCAGAGATTTGACGGACAGGAAAGACGGCAAACAGGTTGTATTCGATATCAACGGTCTGCGCAAGCAGGGGCTGTCAAAGGGTCTGAACATCGTGAACGGCAAGAAGATTTTAGTAAAGTAAAACCAAAACCAACGACAAAAGAAGTGAAAAAAGAATATGTAAATCCGTCGGTAAGCGTTCTGGAACTTGACTGCTACGGAATGTTGTGCGACGCCAGCCAGAATATTGAAACCGGAGAAACTGAAGAAATGCCTGTTTATCCCGACGAGACAACGAACGAGCCTGCACTGTAATGGAAGGAATCTGAATTAGCATCGCCGTATTCCGGCGTTAATTCACGGAACTTCCGTAATCTATGACAGGAGGATGTGCCAGTTTTGACACACGCTCACCATCAAAGCTCTCGACCCACATATCGTCGTGGACCAGTGGATGATAGACTTCGCCACAGACCGCAAGTTCTATCTTTTCCCTGAGGAATAAACGCAACAATCCAACTATAGTCGACACGCTGTCGAGCCATAGTGGGATTGTTTTTATACGGTATCTACTTGTTTTCTATCGCTTACTTAGCAACCTTGATGCTCACGCTACCAGCTTTCACTACGTAAACGCCAGCTGTAAGATCTGCCAAAGAAACGCTAGAAGCATTCTTTGCAGCCTTTACCAAGGCTCCATTCACGGCATACACCTGAATGTCGGCAGCCTTATCGAGCGAGATCACATCACCGCTGCGGCTGATGCCTTCAGCCTTTACCAACTGCTTGATGCCTGTTTCTGGCATATCCGTATAATAAGTATAGGTGTAAACGCCATCCTTGTCGGTCTCAGTCAGCACAGTCGTACCATTGGTAGCCAATGCCGTAACAAGTGTTTCTGCACCTTTTCTAATGGTACCAGTGCCGTCTACCACGTATGTAAGCGGTGTATTCATTACGTGTTTATTTGTAGTTTCAGCCCATCCAGTCACGATAACGTTGCTGCCGTTCACAGCCAAGCCGCTCACCATTTCTGCAGTTTTATTGGTTTCGCCTTCATCAAAGCCGCTTGCAGCAACCCAGTTCTTGCTCAAATCGTCAGCATTCAAGGATGCCACATAGATGTCGCAGTTCTTAGTACAGGTAATGGTATTATCGAAAGGATGTGGTTCATTAAACGTTCCAGCCAAATAGAGTTTGCCATCGTTATAAACCATCTCGTCGATAAGATTCCAAGACATCGATGTTTCTATACCCGTAGAGTTATAGGATTTTGTTGTTACATTATCACCAACGATCTTTGTCACGATAAAACCATATTGTTGGGCATCGCCAGTATTTGTGAATGAAAGAGCTTCTTCCTTACCAGCGGCTGTAAGAATCAAAGCGGTACCTTGCGCTACAAATCCAGCATATACTACATCGCCATCAACCGTAAAGTTAATGTCGTTTGCTGTATTAATAGCGTCATCAGGCATTTTTTCCTTTGCTGACAATGTCACAACCTCTTTGGCATTACCCAATGTGGCTGCATCCAATGCAATAATAGACGCTGAAGTCATATCATAAACAGCCATACTAAAAGCGAGTTCATACTTTCCCTCCAATGTCAAGCCACCAATTTCCGCCATATCTTTATAGGTAACAGAAAGATACAACTTCCCATTAGAGTACTTCAACTGGGACGGTGTGAATGAAGGCTCACGTAAATCCCACCATTCTGAATTTGTAATCACCGATTCATTAGTCGTTGGTACAACAGTCTTCAAAAGCAGTCTTTCTCCGTCTTTGCTATACTTCACGATGAAGCAAGCGCCGTACGATTTGTCGTCCATACCTGTGATGGTTTCTGCCGTCCCTTTGATGTTGAGCACGCTCACGGTCTCTGCGTAGTTACCTACCACATAAATGTTGCCCTCACTGTCTGTAGTGATTGCTCTAATCACCGTCTTTCCTTGCAAACCAGTAGCCCAGAGCTTTTTGCCGTCCTTGTCATACTTAGCAATAAACTTGTCGTTAGCAGTGAGCGATGCGAGCTCGTTGCCGAAGGTAAGATCCGTGTCATAACTTCCTGACACGATAGCATTGCCATCGCCATCGATAGCTACGGGAGTGCTGCGAACGAGATTGGTCGCCGTCTCCACGCTTGTCAGATTGTCGGTCCACGCCTGTGTACCGAAGTTTTGTGCGTTGGCAGCCACTGCAGCCAGCGCCATCATCACTGAAAAAGTAAATCTTTTCATGATCCTAATAATTTAGTTAAACATTGTATGCGAACAGACAGAACTCTCTCCACCTGCCTGTTCATTGATACCTATTGGTTATTCCATTGTTCTATGTTGGGGTTTGCCTCCACTGCTTCCGAGGGGAAACGCAACGTGTAACGGCTGTCGCCCTCGCTGAGTGTATAGGTGTTGTCACCGTAAGTCTTGCTGAGCGCAGGCTGCGTGGTGCGTCGGAGGTCAAACCAACGATGCCCCTCGAACGCCAGTTCGCGCTCTCGCTCGTCATAGATAGCCTGAATGAGCGTTGCCTGGTCCATTGCTTCGAGTTCGGTAGTATAGGTGGCAAGGCGCGACGCAGTGTAGCGCTTCTTGCCCAACGCGAGCAGATAGTCGCGCGCGCCCTGCAAGTCGCCAAGTTGTGCCGATGCTTCCGCTGCGGTGAGATATGCCTCTGCCGAACGGAAAGAGCAACTATACTGGTTGCTGCCACCCTTGAGCAGCGAACTGCTCGTGATCGTTTCCTGACGGAAATACTTGCGCTTGCGTTGGTCACCCGACTTATATAGGCTCACCAACTCAGGGTTGGGCACACCGATTCTCACATAACTTGCCGTCATCACCTCCTCGAGCGCCACAATGTTCTCTACCGACTGATAGTCGTTGGGCAACTTGTAGCCCGACGAGAGTGTGAGGTCTTCCAGGTCGCCATGCTTCTCGATGACACTCTTGGCGGCATTGAGCGCCCCCTGCCAATCGCCTTTATAGAGGTCTACACGTGCCAACAAAGCATCTGCCGACACCGTGTTGAAGCGGTAGTTCAGTCCACTTTCCCATGTCGTCACGTTAAGATATTGCTTGGCAGCAGCTATGTCGTCGAGCACCTGCGCGTAGACCTGTTCAACGCTGCTGCACTGAAGCACTGCGTTCACGTCAGCCTTAACAGAGAGGGGAATGCCTCTTGTCGTGGCTGGAGTGCAATGCGTGTAAGGCTCCGCATAGAGGTTGACCAACAGGAAGTGGCAATAAGCGCGCATCATGTAGGCCTCTCCCACCAGTTGGTTGATGTCTTCTTGAGACGCTTCTGTGATTTCCTGCTTGTGCTCAATGATGTAGTTGGCTATGTAGATGGCGTGGTAGTAGCGGCGCCAACCGAAAGACGAGGTGTAGCTCTGCTTGTCCGTGTCGTTCCATGCCCATATGTCGAAATACGAGTTATAGTCGTCTGTCGACGTTCCATTGTCCAGCACCATCTCGTCGCTGCGCAAGGTGGCAAGTCCACGATCCTCTGGGAAGTACTTATATTCATAGGTTAGCAACGCCCTATACTCCTTGCCCGTCTTGGCAATGACCTTGCCCGTGGGGGTGATGTCTAGGAAATCGTTGCAGCTGCTCAGCCCAATCAGGGTCACGAGCAGCACGGCTATCGTTTTTATTGTTCTCATTTCTGTTCTCCTATTAGAAATTCACGTTCACCCCAAAGATAAAGCTCTTGGCAATGGGTTGTGCATATGGGTTGCCCATCGTCTCGGGATCGAGATAGTTGTGGTAGTTGCTGGCAATGACAAAGAGGTTGCGCGCCTCCAGCGAGAGCGATGCACTCTTGATGCCAATGCGGTTGATCCACTGCGCAGGCAACTTGTAGCCGAGGCGCAAACTCTGCAGACGCACATAGTTGCAGTCTTTCACCCAAGTGTCGAGCATGCTGTAGAGGTTATACTCGTTATACTGTATGTACTCGCGCGACCGCTCCTTGCTGGTCATCAGTTTGGCAAACTGCCCATTGGTATTGCTCTCCGTCCAACGGTTCAAGATGTCGCGATTGGTGTTTAGTCCGCGGTCGTAGTTGGCTGGCGAGTAGCTTGGCTGCACGCGAACCTTCATGCCGAGGTTGAAGATGAAGTTGATGCCCAACTGCCAGTTCTTGTAGTTCAGGGTGTTGATAAAACCTCCCGACACCTTCGGGTCGGTCGTTCCCATGTAGGTATAGAGCTCGCGCTGTTCGGCAGCCGTGAGTGAGCTGGCTCCTGCCGAGTTGAGTTTCAGCAGTTCGGTGGCGCTCACCTTCTCGCCGTCTTTGTTGATAAAGAGTGGGTAACCGTCTGCATCGAGACCGGCAGTCTTATAGGCGAAGATGGCGCCCACGGGATAACCCTCACGGCTGGGATAGGTAGAGTTTTCGGCTACGGTCTCCTTCACAATCTTGTTTTGGTTATATCCGATGTTCAGATTGGTCGTCCACGTGAAGTCTTTGGTGCGGATGTTGCGGGTGCCGATAGCGATCTCGACACCGTTGTTGTTCATGCTCGCCCAGTTAATGGTCGTAGAAGAGAAGCCCGTCTCCAGTGGCAGCATCTTCAAACCGATCAGATCTGAACTGTGGCGGTAGTAGTAGTCTACCGACAAGGTCACTGCATTGTCAAACACACCGAAGTCTAAGCCCAGGTTCACGTTCTGCGTCTTCTCCCATTTCAGGTCTGGGTTGGGGGCAGTCTCGCTCGTTATCACGTCTTCAGTCGTACCCGGCAAGATGGTCACTCGGTTGTAGGTGCCTATCAAGTAGGGCGATGTATTCTTGTCGATGTTGCCCTGCAGTCCGTAGGAACCGCGGAGGCTCAAGTGGTCTATCCACTTCACGTCTTTCAACCACTTCTCTTCCTTGGCACGCCAGAGTGCGCTCACGGAGTAGAGCGGCAGATAACGATATTTCTTCGCTACGCCAAACACGTCGCTACCGTCAAATCTGACGCTTCCGCCGATGGTATATCGATCCATTAAGGTGTAGGAACCCGTGGCATACCACGACACATAAGCATTTTCGTTCTCGCTCTCTTGATGGAGCGGATAGCTGTCTGCCCAACTCTGAGAGGGGAAGATGACGGGTTGAGTGGTGAGGGTGCGTGGGTCGTAACCGTAGGCTACGGAATAGATGGAATTGTTCTTCACGTGGCGCACCTCGGTTCCGAGCATCAAGCCCAATTCGTGGATATCGGAGAAGGTCTGGTTATATTCAGCCTGTGCCTTCCATGTCCACTGCTTGTTATGGTATTCCCTGGTCTGGTGCATGCCGCCATCGGGCAGGAACGTACCGCGCGAACCGTCGCTCTTCACATAGGTGGTGTTGAGCACGGTCTTGCGCATGGCATAGGTATTCTCGCCCGCATACTTGCTCAACGAGTAGGAGTCTTCCTGCAAGCCAAACTGAGTGGAGAGCTTCAAGTAGCGGTTCACACGCAGTTCGGCATCAAAGATCGCCATCACCGAACGGTCGCGGCGCTGGTGCTTAGAGTTGGCACGCTCCTCAAAGATGTTGAAGTTGAGCGATGAGGTCTCCTTTCCCTGCACGTTGATATCGTAGTTATAGTTGCCGTTCTCGTCATAGGGCGTGAAGTAGGGATTGGCCAAACGCGAGTAGTACAC
>CAVKQP010000142.1:0-912 GCA_963658165.1 Clostridium sp. CAG:302
GAGTGCTAGATTGAGTTTCGGGGCACAATAATGGAGCGAGTCGATGCGTAGTTTTACCTCTGCCAGTTCTAGATGATTATAGTCCAAGCCCTTGATATGCGGTTCAAAGCGATTGTCATATTTAATGTTTCCGTCTTGCCACAACAATGAGGCAAGTGAATAGTCGTTCGTGTAAAGATTGAAAAATCCATTGCGGGCTACCACCTTTCCCATGTAGGCTTGCACTTGCAGTGTGTCGCCAGGCATGTGTACGCTGACGTCGCTCTTCAGAATATCGAGCTTGTCTACCTTAATTTTCCAGAAGTTCTCGCTTTTTGTGGTGTCCTCGGGCACCGTATCACTCAGTTCTATATTGATATGGGCATTCGCCAACAAAGCATTGTCAACACGAAGGGTCTGCTTGCTAAGGTCTATGCCATGGCTTTTAAGGGTTAGATTGCCCACTGTGCCTTTCACCCGAGCCTCATGAATGAAGTTCGTGGTGTTCATCTTTACGTCGTTGAACTCCAACTTGTCCACTTCCACTTGACTCTTGAACAAAGGCAAGAGTTGCACGCTTGCCACCATTTCCCTCACATCGGCAATGGTGTCTTTTACTTGTGGAAGCGAATCGTTCTGCTGAATAACCTTAACGTCACTTACATTAAGATCGAGCGGGAACGACAAGTCTACACGTCCGATACTGACATCAAGACCTGTCTGCTCCGAAACGTATGAGGTGACGTGCTTGACCATCCAGTTTTGGATGGCTGGTATATAAAGTAGAATTGCCAATAAGGCAAAAAGGATGAACGGTGCAGAGATTACACCTATCATCCATTTCCAGTATTTCCTCATAAAAGTGGTGTGTTACTCTATAGCTTTTGCAAAGTAAGCAAAAAAAAACGAAAGTAACACGCTATCTGCCAAAGA
>CAVKQP010000142.1:922-5659 GCA_963658165.1 Clostridium sp. CAG:302
CTACTACTTATTGCCGCTCACCTCGGGTGATATCTCTCGCCAAAGATTGTCTGAAGGCAATGGAGAGATGACGGAAATGACTTCTTTGGAGACGGGGTGGATAAACTCTACTTTGTGGGAAAGTAGGGAGATGCTACCATCTGCATTACTCCTCTTGGCGCCATACTTTAAGTCGCCCTTAATGGGGCATCCCATGTGCGCCAACTGGCAACGTATTTGGTGGTGTCTTCCGGTCATAAGATTGACTTCCAACAAGGTGTATTTGTCCGATGCGCCGATGATTTTATAGTGCAGTATGGCTTTCTTTGAACGAGCCACTTCCTTGTTGTGTGCATAACTCTTATTTTGTTTTTCATTTCTCACTAGCCAGTCGGTTAGAGTTCCTTCTTCCTCTGCAGGACGGTTGCGTGTGATGGCCCAATAGGTCTTGTGCACTTCGCCATCGCGAAACATATTATTTAGTCTTGCCAGCGCCTTTGAGGTCTTAGCGAATACCACCAGTCCACTCACTGGGCGGTCTAATCGGTGTACCACCCCGAGAAACACATTTCCTGGTTTGTTATACTTTCTCTTGATATAATCCTTTACGATATCTGATAGGGGCGTGTCGCCAGTCTTGTCTCCTTGCACAATTTCACCACTCTGCTTATAGACAATGATAATATGGTTGTCTTCGTAAACTACTTTCATTACAGTTCTGACATTAAACGTGAAAGCGGTGCATGAGAAGGCGTAGGCTTCCCATGCACCGCATATGATGGTTACGGGGATGATTACATGTTCATACCACCATCGATCTGGATGACCTGGCCGCTCACATAGCTTGACATATCTGAAGCGAGGAAGAGGCATACGTTGGCGATATCCTCAGTCTGACCACCACGGCGGAGAGGTATTTTCTGCATCCAGTCCTTGCGAATAGCTTCAGGAAGCTGTGCTGTCATGGCTGTTTCAATAAAGCCAGGGGCTACGGCATTGGCACGCACGCCCTTAGGACCGAGCTCTTGGGCAATTGACTTGGCAAGTGCAATCATACCAGCCTTAGAAGCAGCGTAGTTGCACTGACCAGCATTGCCATGAACACCAACTACAGAAGCCATGTTGATAATGGAACCGCTACGCTGACGAAGCATGATTGGAGAGCAAGCGTGGATGAAATTGAAGGCGGATTTCAAGTTTACGTTGAGCACTGCATCCCACTGTGCCTCAGACATTCTGAGCATCAAGCCGTCTTTGGTGATACCTGCATTATTCACAAGAATATCGATAGATCCGAAGTCTGCATGTATCTGCTTTACAGTCTTCTCTGTCTCCTCAAAGTCTGCGGCATTGCCTGCATAGGCACGGCATGTTACGCCAAGAGCCTCAATTTCCTTTCGAGTAGCCTCAAGGCCTGCTGCCATATCGTCGTTGAGAACGAGGTCGGTGAATGCGATATTTGCGCCTTCAGAGGCGAACTTCATTGCGACAGCCTTTCCGATGCCGCGAGCTGCACCTGTAATCAGCGCAGTCTTACCTGTTAATAATCCCATTTTCTTTTAGTTTATTAAAATGATTCCTAATCTTTTGTTATTGCAATGAAACGACATGCAAACATTCTGCTATAGTTTACCACGTTTCCCAAGTGCACCATAGACCACCTTGGCAACCATAGGTCGGCTGGCTTCTTCCGTCAATCCATGCCCTAAGCGTCCATATATATATGGTACTTCTAGTCCTTTGATACAATAGTGTGTGATATCTGCCACAAGGTCTACATTGTCAATGTCAAATTCTCCTTCAGCCTTACCTTCGGCATACACCTTGCAGAAAAGTTCAATTTCGTCTTCATCAAAGTTCTTTCTCACTTTCTCGACAGTCCAGATGTTGCGGAAGAACTCTGCCCTCAGGTTACCATTTCTCACCACAGTTTCCTTAATCATAGAAAGATGGGTATAGATCAACTCTATGATTTTGTCATGGGGCTTGGTTTTCTTGGCAGCCACCTCGTCAAGGCGGTCGGAAAGGCGCTCCAACTCTGATTCGATGACGGCATAATAGACATCTTCCTTACTTTTAAAATAGGTATAGAGTGTGCGGCGTCCCTTACCTGAGGCGAGGGCTATGTCGTTCATCGTCGTACTTTCCACACCTTTCTTGGCAAAAAGTTGTCTTGCCACATCTACCAATTTCTGTCTTGTCTTTGAGATTGACATTTTCTTGTTTCCCTTATTATGATTTGCACACGGCATTTATCTTGTGCAAAAGTATTGCTTTTCCACGAACTGTGCAAATAAATGCTCAAATAACTGCACATATTTCGTGTTTGTGTGCGAAACTGCTCCATTGGGGGCGTAGTCGCGTTTTATGACGAGGTGTCGTCTCACGTTATGTATAGTTGGCGGGAATACGATGAATTCTATCGTTTTGTAAAGAAAACAGCAGATGATATTTGAAAATAGGGCGTTGTATAGATATTTATTCGGCAAAATGTTAGGTGGTTAAATATTTTTTGTACATTTGCAAAATATTGCAATGTTTAACTAACATTTAGTTGTTATGAATACAAAAAAATGCTTGTTGCTCCTCTTGGCAACAACTTCAGTAGGCTTCGTGCAAGCCGCCCCACCAGTTCATGTTGGTGCTCCAACCAATATGGAAGAAGTGCAAGGTAAAGGTCACACCTTTGTAAAAGGTAGAGTAATTGACTCCGATGGGAATCCCCTGGTAGGTGTCACAGTAAAAATTGAGGGCACAAGCTATGGTGTCGTCACAGACGCTGATGGTAACTACGTTTTGGAGTTTCCATCGATGTCGCATCCTAAGATTGTGTATTCCTGCATTGGATATAAGTCGAAGAGTCTTAACTTCCAAGGCGTAAAGGAACAAAATATGATGCTCGAATTGAATCATGTTGCTTTGGACGACCTTGTTGTCATTGGATATGGAAGTAAGAACCGTAAGGATGTCACTAGTGCGATATCTACTGTCACTCAGGAGCAAATCAGCAAGTTGGCTGCCACAACGTCAACGCTCGACGGACTCCTTCAAGGAACGGTGAAGGGTGTGCTTGCCACCACTTCGAATGGTGAACCAGGTTCTACGCTCAAACTGAACATTCGTGGTATCACCTCTCCTTACCCCAAGTCGGGCAAGGGTAACAACAACCAACCGCTTTATGTGATTGATGGTGTACCCACCTTCATGGAAGACATGGGCATCAATCCTCTCATCAATATCTCACCCAACGACATTGAGAGTCTTGATGTGCTGAAAGACGCTGCAGCCACCGCTATCTATGGTTCGCGTGGTGCTAATGGTGTGATTATTGTCAAGACCAAGAATGGTAAACGTAATGAAAAGACCAAGGTAGACTTCGGCTACACCTTCTCGTTCAGCAATCCTATCAAGAACTACAAACCACTGAACACGGCTGAATATAAAAATGTGCAAGACGAGATACTGCTCAACACCGTAAATGGTATGAACAACGAAGGTTCGCTTGCTTATTTGTATGGTATCTCAGACTATCTCAGCCAATATGGTAACATCGGTCAAGATGCGGAGACAGGACTCTTTACTTACAACGGACTCAATGAAAGTCTTTACGGCACCAACAATACCAATTGGGCTGAAGAGGTGATTAACAAGAATGCTCCTACTCACCAATATAATGTGGCTATCAGAGGCGGTAGCAACAAGACCAACTATTCGTTCTCTTTCAACGGTATGAATCAGGAAGGTCTTATGATCAACGACCGCATGGAGAGATATGGCGCCAGACTCTCCTTGGATTCCGAAATTAACAGATACATCACTGTTGGTGGTGTGGTCGACTATACCTATTCTTCTCGCAAGAGTGGCAGCAACGACCCTGCTTTGGGTTACGACAATAACTCATGGCAGACTCGTCCAGACATGGCGATACGCGATGCTGAAGGCAATCTGCTGCGGGAAGACAAATTTGGTCTTTATGGTGATAGTTATAATGACGCAAGTCCTGTGGGCAAACTTCAGAGAAAGACCAGCTATGAGAATGATCAATTCTCAGGAAATGCCTATATCGACATCAAACCCATCAAGGGGTTGACGCTCCATGCTGATGCCAATGTGTCTCGTTTTATCTTTAACAATAGCTACTTCTCTCCGAAAGTTTCTCTGCCTGAACAGTTGGGTATGGAGCCAACCTCCACACTCGCAGAGTCTAGCTATCGCACCACCAACACTTCCATCAATTTCCGTGCAGACTACAAATTCTCTATCTTAGAGGACCATCGCTTTGATGTGATGGCTGGTTATAGTGCAGACCGTTATTGGAGCAAAGAGCACGACCAATCATATAGTGGATTCCCCAACGATGATGTGCTCAACAACGCCAGCTCTGCTACGACCACCAACAAGCCTTCAGAGACTTACTCGAAGAGTGGTCTTAACTCTATCTATGGACGTTTGAGTTATGACTATCTCTCACGCTACTTGCTCGATTTCAGTCTTCGTTCAGACGAGTCTTCTAAGTTTGGACCTGGCAAGAAGCGTGGCACATTCCCCGCTCTCTCTTTGGCATGGCGCATCAATCAGGAACCATTCATGGCCTCAGTCAAGGATGTGAACGACTTGAAACTCCGCTTGAGTTGGGGTAAGACAGGTTCTACCAATGTGTCAGACTTCTCCTACCTGCAGTATTTCACTGCCAACAAATATGCCGGTCAAGGTGCCATCACACTTTATTCTTCATTCCCCAACAAGGATATCCACTGG
>CAVKQP010000143.1:0-5579 GCA_963658165.1 Clostridium sp. CAG:302
CTCCTCCTATGTGCAACAATTGGCATGGAATGTGATGGCAGAGACGGAAGAAGAAGTGGATGACGAGAGCATGCAAAATGGTATTAATGCCTTGCTCCAACAGTGTAACAGTTTGTTTGTGCAACAGACGGAGAATCTCACTACTTATCAGCTTAATTTCATCCGCCTGTTGTGTAAAGGAGTTCATGCTGGTTTTACGGCCCAAAACATTGCTGAGACTTATCCCTTGGGCAGTAAGTCTAACATCGACCGCATCAAGAAAGCACTTGAGGACAAGGAAATCATATCCATCAAAAAAGATGGAGTATTCCTTTCTGACTGTGTCTTTGAGCTTTGGTTTAAGCGAGAAATGATGAGGTAGGATAAACTAATAAATATTAAAGCGTGGAGGATTTCTTTTTCCGAGCTTCCCACGCAATATTACGCGGATGATGCTCCAAAATTTCACGGCGAAGGTCTGACGTATCGAGATGGGTGTAAATCTCCGTGGTGCCAATACTCTCGTGTCCTAACATCTCCTGAATGGCACGCAAATCGGCTCCGCCCTTCAACAACGCTGTGGCAAAAGAATGGCGCAAGGTGTGGGGACTGACTGTTTTCTTGATGCCCGCATCGGTAGCGGCACGCTTGATCATAATCAGGATCATGGTTCGGGTGAGGTGCGCACCACGGCGGTTCAAAAACACATAGTCTTGCTCACCAGGTTTTATTTTTAGCATATTTCTGTCCAAATTCCACCTGTTAATCTCCTCCAACGCACGCCGCGATATGGGAACAAGCCGTTCCTTGTTGCCTTTTCCCTTCACCCGTATAAACTCATCCTCTGCATAGATGTCGCTCCACCGCAGATTGACCAGTTCCGACACACGGAGTCCACAACTAAACATGGTCTCGATAATCGCCCGATTGCGCTGAGACTCAGGTTTTGACTCGTCCAAACATTGTTCCATCCGGTCTATCTCCTCCGTGGTAAGCACCTCGGGCAAATGCAGTCCGCGATGGGGTGTTTCCAACAACTCACTGGGATCGGTGGGAAGCACACCGTCAAGCGTCAAGAAGCGAAAGAAGGATTTCACCCCGCTCAAGATCCTCGCCAACGACGACATGCCCACTACCCCACTGTCCATCACCCAAGCGGCAAAAGTCTCCAAGTGCTCCAACTGCACGCCAGTTACCGCAAGTTGTTGTTTCTCCAAATAGTGAAACAGCAACTCCACATCGTGATGATAGGCATCGAGCGTATTTTTGGAGAAATTGCGCTCCAACTTCAGATAGCGCATATAACTACGCATCAAATCCATATTGCTGGGGGACACTTGTGACATGGCTCTTATTTTTTATAGGAATATTTTGTCAATACTCCTTTTTGCATTACTTTTGCAACAAAAGTAATAAATTTCTTCCACAACAACAATGAAAATACAGATTATCAACGGACCGAACTTGAATCTGCTCGGTGTTCGTGAACCTGGCATATACGGCAACAACTCGTTTGAAACCTACCTTCCCCAACTGCGCGCTGCATACCCAGATGTAGAGATAGAATACTACCAAAGTAACATTGAGGGTGAACTGATCAACAAGATGCAGGAAGTAGGGTTCACTTTCGATGGCATCGTGCTCAACGCAGGTGCCTACACCCACACCAGCGTGGCTCTGCAAGACTGCATCCGTTCGCTCAAATGCCCCACCATAGAAGTACATATCTCCAATGTGCACAAGCGTGAAGAGTTTCGCCACCATAGCATGATATCATGTGCTTGTCTTGGAGTCATCGCAGGCTTCGGACTCGATTCCTATCGCCTCGCTGTGGATGCACTTGTACACCAAAAGCCAAAGGCATGACCGACGCACTTGAGAGATACATTCTTAATCACATAGACCCTGAGGGCGACTATCTCTATCGTCTCTATCGTGCCACCAATGTACACTTGCTGCGGGGACGCATGGCGAGCGGTCATCTGCAAGGACGCTTGCTCAAGATGTTGGTTGAGATGATGCGTCCCAAGCGCATTCTTGAGGTTGGAACATTCAGTGGTTATAGTGCCATTTGCATGGCAGAAGGTCTTCCCGACGACGGACTCATCTACACCTATGAGATTAACGACGAGCAGGAGGATTTCACGCGGCCATGGATAGAGGGTTCACCAGTAGCAGACAAAATCCGTTTCATCATCGGAGATGCCAACATAGAAGCGCCCAAGCTCGGCATCACCTTCGACATGGCATTTATAGACGGTGATAAGCGCACCTATCTGTCTACCTACGAAACCGTGCTCTCCATACTCCGCCCAGGCGGCATCATCCTTGCCGACAACACCCTTTGGGACGGACATGTATTAGAAAAGCCCAAAGCTGCCGACCGCCAGACCCAAGGCATTGAAGATTTCAACGATTTTATCGCTCACGACCCGCGCATTGAGCGGGTCATCCTCCCCATCCGCGATGGTCTGACTATCATCCGAAAGAAGTAAGCATTTCTTAAAATCGGGGATTTTGCAACTTTTCCTTTGTTTAAATTTGGGGATTTTGCTAACTTTGCTGCAAATAAAAACGGGGAAAGTAGAGTTTGATTATATGAAGATGCCATAAAGAATATACAAAGAAAGCGGAGTCTTGTTCGTTATGTCAAGACTCCGCTCTCAAGCATATTGTATTAGGGTCGTTATTTCGTCTTTTCCAATATCCAATTGCACACAGTGCGAAGCATCTCTTCTGAGATTGGCTCTTTGATGTTGGCGAATTCAGTAGGTAGACCCGTTTCACAGGGAAGGAATAGATGGTTTAATCCTTGCATCTCTATGGTAGTTACATCTGCATTCTGAGGCATATAGCGCTTCCAGTTGGCCAGATTGGTCTTGGCATTCACCATCTTATCCTTGTCGCCATTGAGGGCGAGCATAGGGATATGCACATCTTTCAGATAATCAGCAGGATTATAGCGCACATTGAAACGATACCATCTGCCCGTGGCTTGCATCTTGTACATGTAGATGGGAAAACGGAAATGGTCGAACTCCACGCCGAGTGTACTGAAATAGATGCTATCCATGGCATACCATTTGTCATACGCCTCCTGCAGTTTCATCTCCATGCTATCGCTATCTGCATACTTATAAGCCACACGAAACATCAATTCGTCGATGGTATTATAGCGTTTTACGTCGTATTCAGGCAGGTTATAGGCTGCCACCTGACTCTCGTTCTGCTCTATCAATGCATGCAATCCATCGTTGCAAAGACCAGCAAGACCAACCATAAACTTTACATCTTTTGAACGTGAAGCAGCAATCGACATGACGGCACCGCCTTCACTATGACCAATAAACCCGATGCGGGTAGGATCTATATCCTTGCGCTTCTTCAGCATCTGGAGAGCAGCAAGACCATCCATAGCAAAGTCTTCGGTCGTGGCGGTCTCGTAAACACCTGTCGACTCACCCGTGCCCCGATCATCGAAACGTAGCACAGCGATGCCCCGACTGCTCAGATAGTCGGCGATGTCGGCAAACATCTTATGTCCTGCCATGGTTCCGTCACGATCTTGCTTACCCGTACCCGAAAGGATGATCGCCACGGGAGCACGCTTCACATCACGAGGGATGGTGAGCGTAGCACCAAATGAAACCGTGTCATTCTTGAAGGTAAGGTTTTTCGAGAGATAGTTGCCGCCTTGCACAGAGCTAGCGGCAACCATCATGAGGAGAGAGATTAATAAATGTTTCATTGTTTTCTTACTTCGCTTTCTTGGCTTGTTCAACCATTTCTACCATTTCGTCTTTCAAGGCACTCGGACTTCCTTTATAACCGATCGCTAAGAAACGTATATTGCCATTGGCATCTACCACAACTTTCATGGGGATGCCCGACACCGTAAATTGTTTCATCACCTGACTTGAGAGCACATCGTTGACCTTGGCGTTCTTCGACTTGCCGTCAAATACAAGGTGTATGTTCAGTCCTTTCTCCTTCAAATATGCCTTAGCTTTTTCCTGGTAGTCGGAGATGAATTCCTGTGTGTCAACGAAAAGGAACTCCACATTCTTGTCGTTCTTATAATGGTCGGCAGCTGCTTGCATGCCTGGCAACGAAGCCTTGCAAGGATGACACCAATTCGCCCAAAAGTCCAACACATAAACCTTACCTTTCAGTTGCTTGGAACTGATTGTCTTGCCATCGGCATCGGTCAATGTCCATTCGGGCATCACCCCATCACGCTTATAGCCCTCCACATCCTTTTGGATGGCTGACTTCTCGGCAGGGTTTTTCAGTTTCTCTACATAGGCATCGAACCCAGTGTCATTACCCTTTTCCTGCGTATAGAGGTCTTTCAACATCTGTGTTTGCATTTCAGACATCTGATTGTTATAAACACTCTTCTCAAGCAAGATCTTCAGTTCAGCAGTATTACCTGTCGCCTTGAGAAGTTCTGCCATGTTGTCATTGATTGCAGCCCGCTTGTATTGAGCTACCGACTGTGCCAAACGAGAATATTCCAACGCTTGGGTTATGTCACCCGTGTTCTTCAATATCTCCGAATAGGTTTCTGCCACAAAGCCACTGATACTTTGGTCTGCCTGTTCTGTCCATTCCGAGGGTGACAAATACATCATAGTCACGGGGCGCTCACTCTTGAGCGCATACATTCGGTTGATGATTTTGCTGGCAAACGGTAACAGTTGAGCATCGGTTTTGTCCTTTCTGACGTGAGATATTTCTATCAACTTATAGAATATGGTACCACATCCCGTGAACGATAGTTTGGAGAGATACGCATCAAATTGGTCGGTTTTCCCGTCCAACCAGTCAATAATCATCAGTGTCGTGTAGATGGCATCATAACCTTTTCCATACTTCTGCATATACAGCTCACGTTCCTCTGTATAAGGGAAGGCTTTGAGGAAATCAAGATAATGCTTCTTCATCGCCTCCGGCTTACGATAATCGAATGGTTCATCGTGCTTTTCTTTCATGGCGAGCAGACCTTGAGGATATTTCTTCACGATATTTGCCTTGAGTTTGGCTGCAGCCTCTTGATCGTTTTCCACAATTCGGAGTGCACCCATCAATGCCTCCTCCGTACCCACCTTCTGCAAGTAGTCCACCGCATTCTTGATTCGTGCCTCACAACCATCGATATGAGCAGCACGAGCAGAGGAAGCGAACAAAGGTGCATAAGCCACCGACGAAGAGGGATTATAGGTAATCTCATTGTTCATCCAATAGTAAACTATGGTGTCGCTCACCTCTTGGATTTTCGTGAAGTCTATGTAACTAGGAATGGTTCTGCCATATTTCTCAGCGCGAATGAGTCCCCAAGCGGCATAGCCACCAGGCCACGGACGTCCATCTTCCTTGTTGATCATTGTGGCAAAAAGCATCTTGCCGCCATTGTCCACGATGGTATCGCACACAAATTTGAACGCCATAAATCCTGTTTGAGGAGTGGGAGTGAAAGTGCCTTTCCACACATTACCCTCATTCTTCACCATGATGTCGTGTCCAACCCAACGGTTGTTCTCATAGGTATAAGCCACGCCCTTGATGATCTGATGGCCTGTCATAGACGGCAGGGGGGG
>CAVKQP010000144.1:0-5542 GCA_963658165.1 Clostridium sp. CAG:302
GAAGGGTTGCTCGACTTATAATCTTGAAAACATGAAGAAACAAATTTGCATATTAGGTTCAACCGGCAGCATCGGCACGCAAGCTCTCCAAGTGATTGAGGAACATGCCGATTTGTATGAAGCATACTGCCTCACCGCCAACAATCAATGGCAACTGCTCGCTGAGCAAGCCCGCAAATTCCACCCGGCAGCCGTAGTGATTGCCAACGAAGACCACTACGAAAGCCTAAAAGAAGCACTCGACGACGAGCCCGATATCAAGGTGTACGCAGGTCGCGACGCGCTCTGCCAGGTGGTCGAAGCCGGCCCCATCGACATGGTACTCACCGCTATGGTAGGTTTTGCAGGACTGGAACCCACCATTGCAGCTATCAAAGCCCGCAAGAAAATTTGCCTCGCCAACAAGGAAACACTGGTCGTTGCCGGTGAACTAATCTGCCAGTTGGCACAACAATATCACGCTCCCATACTTCCCGTAGATAGCGAACACTCTGCCATATTCCAAAGTTTGGTGGGCGAAGATGACAATCCCATCGAGAAGATATTGCTCACTGCGTCGGGAGGTCCCTTCCGCCAGTTCACCCACGAACAGCTAGAACACGTTACCGTAGCAGACGCTTTGCGCCACCCTACATGGGATATGGGAGCCAAGATCACCATAGATTCGGCTTCGATGATGAACAAAGGCTTCGAGGTAATCGAGGCGAAATGGCTCTTCGGAGTGCCAGCCGACAAGATTCAGGTACTGGTTCACCCACAGTCAATCGTACACAGCGCTGTGCAATTTCACGATGGCGCAGTCAAAGCACAGCTCGGTGTGCCCGACATGCGCTTACCTATACAATACGCATTCTCGTTTCCGAAGCGTCTCCACTTGAGCGAAGACAGACTCGATCTGTTCAAGCAGCCACTAGAGTTCTTTGAACCTGACACCCGTAAGTTCCGCTGTCTCGCCATGGCATACGAAGCTATCCGACGTGGCGGAAATATGCCGTGCATCCTCAACGCAGCCAACGAAGTGGTCAATCTGGCGTTCCGCAAGGGCAAATGTTCGTTCTTAGACATGGCAGACATCGTGGAACGCACCATGGAGAAGGTGACTTTCGATGCAAACCCATCGCTCGACACCTATCTGCAAAGCGATGCAGAAGCACGCCGAGTGGCAGCCGAGATGCTGACGCACTAATCATTAGAAAAGAAATACATACAAGCATTTACAATGGAAATATTTTTGATAAGACTGCTGCAGTTCATGCTGGCAATCTCGATTTTGGTGCTCTTGCATGAGGGCGGACACTTCTTCTTCTCCAAACTTTTCGGTGTAAGGGTCGAGAAGTTCTATCTTTTCTTCGATCCGTGGTTCCACTTGTTTGAATGGAAACCCAAGAAAAGCGACACTACCTATGGCATTGGCTGGTTGCCGCTAGGCGGCTATTGCAAGATAGCAGGCATGATTGACGAGTCGTTCGACACGAAACAGATGGAACAACCGGCACAGCCATGGGAGTTCAGATCGAAACCTGCATGGCAAAGATTGCTCATTATGGTGGGTGGAGTGTTGGTCAACTTCCTGCTCGCCCTATTCATCTACTCTATGATCCTCTTCACTTGGGGTGACTCCTACATCCAAATGAAGGACATGACACAGGGTATGAAGTTCAACACCGAAGCCAAAAAGTTGGGCTTCAAGGATGGTGACATCCTGCTCGGTACCGACCAGAAGACATTCAAAGCATTCGACACCGATGTGTTTCGCGACCTTTCAACGGCTCACCGCGCCGACATCATCCGCGACGGCAAGCACGAAAGCATAGATTTGCCGGGCGACTTGAACTTGCTCAACATGATTAAGGAAGACCCGAAATTCGTGTGGCCGTTGATGCCATCACGCGTGGATAGTGTGATGCAAGGCTCTCCTGCGGCCAAAATAGGACTAAGAACGGGCGATGTCATCATCGGCGTGAATGGCAAGGAAGTGGATTCCTATAACGATTTCACCTACGAGTTGGGCAAGCTCGCCGACATTCTCACCGCAGCAAAGTCGGCTGCCGACAGTGTGAAGATTCGCACCGTCAGCGTGGCATATACACGCACACAAGCTGGCAAAACAGACACCATCATCTCAAAAGTAACACTCACCCCCGAACTAAAACTGGGATATTATAACAGTAGCTACATCACCATGTATAAGCCCACCACCATCCGCTATGGCTTCTTCGAGAGTTTCCCTGCAGGATGCAAATACGGATGGGATGTGCTGAGTGGTTATGTGAGCGACATGAAGTATGTGTTCACCGCCGATGGCGCTAAGTCGCTCGGTGGCTTCGGAGCCATCGGAAGCCTCTTCCCACCCGTATGGGATTGGTATATGTTCTGGAAGATGACTGCTTTCCTGAGCATCATCTTGGCATTCATGAACATTCTTCCCATCCCCGCCCTTGATGGTGGCCATGTGCTATTCCTCCTCTACGAAATGATTACCCGCCGCAAGCCCAGCGAGAAATTCATGATCTACGCAGAATATGCGGGCATCGGCATCTTGATGCTACTCATGTTGGTAGCCAACCTGAACGATATCTTGCGGTGGTTGGGTTACATGTAACGACATACAACTACTTTTCACACACAACGGTGCGACCGCAAAGGCCGCACCGTTGTCGTTTCTTATCACCCTAAAACAACCCTCTCAGCACCCATCAACAAGCGACTAAACCTCCCTAAGTAACCAAATTATCAACTTTTTCGCATCATATTACAATATGTAAGCATTCTATATATAATACATTACACATTGTAATATCATTTGTAAATAACGCTTAATATTTAACACACTCACTTATTTCTTAGATAAAAAGGGATAAAAAACAAGTACAAACAGACATACATATAGGAAGAAAATCGTTAATTTTGCAGTCACTTTGAAAGGAATTTATGAATTTTACTAATTAAATGCAACTTAATGATGGGAAATGGATTGTATAATGCCGAGTACGAGCACGATGCGTGCGGCGTAGGTATGGTGGTGAATATCCACGGAAACAAAAGCCATGAATTGGTCGACAATGCCCTGAAAGTGCTTGAGAACATGCGCCACCGCGGTGCAGAGGGAGCTGATGGCAGAACCGGCGATGGTGCCGGTATCATGCTGCAGATACCCCACGAGTTCATCTTGCTCCAGGGAATACCAGTGCCTGAAAAAGGAAAATACGGCACAGGTTTGGTCTTCCTACCCAAGGACGAGAAGCGCCAGCAGGCGATATTGAGCGTCATGATCGAGGAGATAGAGCGTGAGGGACTGCAACTGATGCATCTGCGCAATGTGCCTACCAACAAGGAATGCTTGGGTGAGGCTGCGCTGAGCACAGAACCAGACATCAAGCAAGTGTTTATCACGGGCGTAACAGACGACCACGTGTCTACCTTCGAACGCACCTTATATATAATAAGGAAGAAGATAGAACGCCGTGTGGACGACAAAGACTTCTATATCTGCTCTCTTTCGAGCCAGAACATTGTCTACAAGGGTATGCTTTCGAGCATGCAAGTGCGCCAATACTACCCCGACTTGACCAACAACTATTTCACAAGCGGCCTCGCATTGGTTCACTCTCGTTTCTCTACCAACACATTCCCCACATGGAGTTTGGCACAGCCATTCCGTCTGTTGGCACACAATGGTGAGATCAACACTATCCGCGGCAACCGCAGTTGGATGCAGGCGCGTGAAAGCGTGCTCAGTAGCGACACATTGGGCGACATTCGCGACATCTCACCCATCGTGCAGCCGGGCATGAGCGACTCCGCCAGCCTCGACAACGTGTTTGAATTTTTCGTCATGAGCGGACTTTCTCTGCCACACGCTATGGCTATCATGGTGCCAGAGAGCTTCAACGACAAGAACCCAATACCAGAAGACCTCAAAGCCTTCTATGAATACCACTCCATACTCATGGAGCCATGGGATGGTCCTGCCGCCCTACTCTTCAGCGATGGCCGTTATGCTGGTGGTATGCTCGATCGTAACGGTCTGCGTCCTGCCCGCTATACCATCACCAAGAACGATATGATGGTGGTAGCATCAGAAGTAGGCGTGATGGACTTCGACCCCACAGAGATTGCCGAGAAGGGAAGACTGCAGCCAGGAAAGATATTACTCATCGACACCCAAGAGGGCAAGATATACTACGACGGCGAGATCAAAGACCAGCTCGCCAAGGCACACCCCTACCGTCAGTGGTTGTCTACCAATCGAATACAGCTTGAGAAGTTGAAGAGCGGCCGTAAGGTATCCAATAGCGTGGACGACTTGTTGCGCCACGAGATTGAATTCGGATTCGGCGAGGAAGATGTGGATGGCACCATCGTACCGATGAGTACCAAAGGACAGGAGCCTACTGCATCAATGGGTAACGACACGCCACTTGCCGTACTGTCTGACCAGCCTCAGATCTTCTTCAACTATTTCCGTCAGCAGTTTGCCCAAGTGACAAACCCTGCCATCGACTCCATCCGCGAGAACCTCGTGATGTCGCTCTCGGAATACATTGGACGCGTGGGCACAGGCATCCTCACTCCCGACGAGACCAACTGCAAGATGGTGCGCTTGCCCCATCCTATACTGACAAACACCCAACTTGACATTCTTTGCAACATACGCTACAAAGGATTCAACACCGTCAAATTGCCCATCGTCTTTACCTGCAGCAAGGGTGAAGAAGGACTGCGCGAAGCTCTTGATGACTTGTGCAAACAAGCAGAGAAGAGCGTAGACGATGGCTACAACTATATCATCCTCACCGACCGCGACATCGACAAAGATCATGCAGCCATTCCATCACTGCTCGCTGTGAGCGCCGTACACCACTACCTCATCTCTGTAGGCAAGCGTGTGCAGACAGCCCTTATCGTGGAAAGCGGTGAAATCAGAGAGGTGATGCACGCAGCCTTGTTGCTCGGCTATGGTGCTTCCGCACTCTGCCCCTACCTCACCTATGCCATCCTCGACGACTTGGTGAAGAAAGGAAAGATTCAGGAGAACTACGAGACTGCCGAAGCCAACTACATACAGGCTGTGAAAAAAGGCTTGTTCAAGATTATGGCAAAGATGGGTATCTCGACCATCCGCTCTTATCGCGGTGCCAAGATATTCGAAAGCATCGGTTTGTCAGAAGGCCTCTTGAAGACCTACTTCGGCACCGAGGTGTCTACCGTAGGCGGTATTGGCCTTGAGACTATCGCTCGCGATGCCATTGCCTTGCACGACAAAGCATTTGCCAAGGACATTAAGACAGATTTCCTGCCCAACCGCGGTCAGTTCCACTGGCGCAAAGACGGCATCAAGCATGCTTGGAACCCCGAAACCATTGCCACACTGCAACTCGCTACACGTACGGGTAGCTATGAGAAATATAAAGAGTTCGCTCGTTTGGTAGACGAAAAGGAAGACCCCATCTTCTTGCGCGACTTCTTCGACTTCAAGCGCAATCCTATTCCAGTAGACCAGGTAGAACCCGTAGAATCTATCGTGAAGCACCGCGTTATA
>CAVKQP010000145.1:0-5492 GCA_963658165.1 Clostridium sp. CAG:302
TGCTCAATGCTGGCAAGGAGGTGAACGACGCACTGACCACTTATCAGACAGCCTCCGCCAAGGAAGAAACCATATCTTCACAGATTGTCTCCTTGGAGAATGCCTTGCGCAGTACGACCTTGTTGATGGAACACGGAACTAATACCTACCTAGAAGTGCTGACCGCACGACAGACTTTACTGTCTGCACAAATCAATCAGTCGGCAAACCGACTAGCCAAGATGCAAAGTATCATTAATCTTTATCAGGCATTGGGTGGCGGACAACAATAGAGTGTCATCACGAATTCTGTTTTTCATACCTACGAATGCTTGTTCACACCCTTCAGGGCTGTCTGTGAAGTGATTCACGGCCAGCCCGTTTTTTGTGCTATCACTATGGTCGGTGTGAGATTATGTGGCTTTTGTTTGCGTGTCTCAACTATTTTGACGAATTTTGTATAGGAGCAACGGGCGTGTTTTCTTTGCCGTTGCCAGAAGGAACCATAGGGGATAAGAAGAAAAAGATGAAGACCATAGACAAGGAAATACTCGCCATAGCGATACCGTCGATCGTGAGCAACATCACCGTGCCGCTCTTGGGACTGATCGATGTGACTATTGTAGGGCACATGGGAGATGCTGCCTATATTGGGGCAATAGCCGTGGGCAGCATGATATTCAATGTGATTTACTGGATATTCGGCTTCTTGCGCATGGGCACAAGCGGCATGACGTCGCAAGCCTATGGTGCCAAGGACTGGCAAGGCTTGTCGCGCTTGTTGGTGCGTACGCTCTCGGTGGGTGTTGGGGTAGGAGTGGTCTTTGTTTTCCTGCAGTGGTTCATCAGGGAAGGGGCGCTGGCTGTGATGCAACCCACGGCAGATATCCGAACGTATGCAGCCTCCTATTTCAATGTATGCATATGGGGCGCACCTGCCATGCTCGGACTTTACGGACTGACGGGGTGGTTTATCGGCATGCAGAACACGAAGGTGCCCATGGCGATAGCCATTTTTCAGAATGTGGTCAACATCGTAGCGAGCTTGTCGTTTGTATATCTTGGTGACATGAAAGTGGAGGGCGTGGCACTTGGCACGCTCACTGCCCAATGGTCGGGATTTGTGTTAGGACTCGTTCTCTTGCGGTTGCGCTACCGCAAGTTGTGCAGTCAGATGTCGCTTGGGGCTTTTCGAGACAGCAAGGCCATGGCGCGCTTCTTCACCGTGAACCGTGACATCTTTCTGCGTACGCTCTTTTTGGTGGCAGTCAATCTGTTCTTTACGTCGGCAGGCGCCAAGCAAGGCGCATTGATATTGGCAGTCAATACGTTGCTTTTTCAGTTGTTTACCTTGTTTTCCTATGTGATGGATGGTTTTGCCTATGCAGGTGAAGCCGTTGGCGGAAAATATTTTGGCGCTCACGACCATGCCGCCTATACGCAGACCAAACGCCATCTGTTTGCTTGGGCTGTGGCACTGACGGTGGTCTACACCTTATTATATTATATAGGAGGAGCACCATTCCTGCATCTGCTCACCGATGACGCCCATGTGATACAGGCTTCGCTCGACTATCTGCCTTGGGCGGTGGCCATCCCTGTGGCGGGTTTTGCTGCCTTCGTGTGGGATGGTTTGTTCATCGGAATGACTGCCACGCGCGGTATGCTCATCTCGTCTTTCCTTTCGGCAATAGTCTTCTTCGTGGTCTATTTCCTCTTTTCCGCCACAATGGCGAACCATGCTTTGTGGCTCGCCCTGTTGTGCTATCTGGCCATGCGTGGTGTGGTGCAGACCGCTATTGAGCCGAAATGGACTTGACGGATTGTTCCAATTCAGCTTTTAGGAACCGTGCCGTTTCGCCTTTTCCGCTTGCTGCCACCTCTTCAGGTGTTCCGCTTGCCACTAGCATGCCGCCTTTTCGTCCGCCGTCGGGACCCATGTCGATGATGTGGTCAGCCAGTTTGATGACATCGAGATTGTGCTCAATGACCACCACGGTGTTGCCTCGGTCTACCAGTCGTTGCAACACATCCATGAGGATGCGTATGTCTTCAAAGTGCAGTCCGGTGGTTGGCTCATCGAGAATATAGAGCGTCTTGCCCGTGTCACGCTTGCTCAGTTCGGTAGCAAGTTTCACGCGCTGGCTCTCACCGCCCGACAACGTGGTCGAAGGTTGCCCGAGCTTGATGTATCCCAACCCCACATCCTGTATGGTTTTTATCTTCTGCAAGATGTTGGGCACGTTCTCAAAGAACTCTACGGCTTGGTTGATGGTCATGTCGAGCACATCGGCGATGCTCTTTCCCTTGTATCTCACCTCCAGCGTTTCCCTGTTGTAGCGCTTGCCATGGCACACTTCGCACGGCACCATCACGTCGGGCAGGAAGTTCATCTCTATGGTTTTATATCCGTTGCCACCGCATGCTTCACATCTTCCGCCCTTCACGTTGAACGAGAAACGGCCGGGTTTGTATCCTCTAATTTTAGCTTCGGGCAGTCCTACGAACAGACTGCGAATGTCGGAGAACACACCTGTATAGGTGGCTGGGTTCGAGCGTGGTGTGCGTCCCAGTGGCGATTGGTCTACGCTCACCACCTTGTCGATGTTTTCCAAGCCCTCTATCGAGTCGTAGGGCATTGGTTTCTTCAGCGATCTGTAGAAGTGCTGGCTCAGTATGGGCTGTAGTGTCTCGTTGATGAGGGTCGATTTGCCCGAACCACTCACCCCCGTCACCACAATCAGTTTGCCGAGGGGGAATGTCACGTCTACCTTTTTCAGGTTGTTGCCCGAGGCACCACACACTTTAATGAATTTGCCGTTGCCCTTCCGTCTTGCCGTAGGGATGTCGATGGAGCGTTCCCCGTTCAGATATTGACTGGTGAGCGTGTGCTCTTTGAGCATCTGACGAGGGGTGCCCTGGAACACCACTTCACCACCTTTTCGTCCTGCTTTGGGTCCGATGTCTACGATATAGTCGGCATTGAGCATCATGTCTTTGTCGTGCTCCACCACGATGACCGTGTTGCCGAGGTCGCGCAGTTCCTTCAGACTGCGTATGAGGCGATCGTTGTCACGCTGGTGCAAACCGATGGAAGGCTCGTCGAGAATATAGAGCACGTTGACCAACTGTGATCCTATCTGCGTAGCGAGGCGTATGCGCTGGCTCTCTCCACCCGACAAGGAGGCAGATTGGCGGTTGAGCGCCAAGTAGTCTAGCCCCACTTCAAGTAGAAAATCGAGTCTTGTGCGTATCTCTTTCAGTATTTCAGATGCTATTTTTTGTTGCTGCGGTTCTAGGTGCTCTTCGACGTGGTCGAGCCATTCACGCAGTTCGGCAATATCCATTTCAGCCAGTTCGGCTATGTTTTTATCCCAAATGCGATAGCTGAGCGCTTCGCGATTGAGTTTCTGTCCGTGGCATTCGGGACAGGGTGTGGTGCTCAAGAACTGCTCTGCCCACTTCTGGCTCGAAGCGTTGTCGGTATATTCCATGGCTGTCTGGACATACGACATCAGTCCGTTGTATTCCACGAAATAGTCGCTCGACGTGTGCACAAATTCCTTGTCGATCTTCACCCTTTCTATGGTACCATTGAGTATCTCGTCGAGAGCTTCGCTCGGCAAGTCCTTGACGGGAGTCTTGAGTGTGCATTCATACTTATCTAGAATGGCTTTTATCTGCCAGAAAATCATCTGGTTCTTGTATTTTCCGAGCGGAGCAATTGCTCCTTCATAGATGCTGAGCGATGAGTCGGGGATGACTTTCTTCATGTCGATCTCGTCTACGTAGCCCAATCCCTTGCACTTGGGACAAGCACCTTCGGGCGAGTTGAACGAGAAGATGTTGGGGGCGGGGTCTTTATAGGCAATGCCCGACGTGGGACACATGAGTCGTTTGGAGAAATATTTCCCCTCGCCAGTGTCTTTATCCATTACCATGATGAGGCCTTCACCCTGCTTCATAGCGGTGGCTACCGACTTGCGCAGTCTTTCTTCGTCTTTCTCCTGCACCTGCAAGCGGTCAATCACCAGTTCGATGTTATGGTTTTTGTAGCGGTCTACCTTCATGCCGCGCACGATGTCTTTCACTTCGCCGTCTACCCGAATATAGAGGTAGCCCTTGCGTCGCATGCCCTCGAAGAGTTCACGATAGTGTCCCTTGCGGTTGCGCACCAATGGGGCAAGGATGAAAATCTTGCGGTTGGCATAGTCTTGCAATATCATTTCGATGACGCGTTCCTCGGTGTATTTCACCATCTTCTCGCCTGTCATGTAGCTATAGGCTGTGCCGGCACGGGCGAAGAGCAGTCTGAGATAGTCGTAGATCTCGGTTGTGGTGCCCACCGTAGAGCGAGGATTCTTGTTGGTAGTCTTCTGTTCGATGCTGATCACAGGACTAAGTCCGGTGATTTTATCAACGTCAGGCCGCTCCATACCTCCCAAGAAGTTGCGGGCATAGGCAGAAAAGGTTTCTATGTAGCGGCGCTGTCCTTCGGCAAAGATGGTGTCGAAAGCCAGCGATGACTTGCCTGAGCCCGACAGTCCGGTGATGACTGTCAAGGAGTTGCGGGGTATGGTCACGTCTACGTTTTTGAGGTTGTGCACGCGCGCGCCCCAAACATTTATCTTGTCGTCTTCTCTTTGCATGAATTTCTGAGGTTGATGTTAATCCTGAGTGTTGCCTGTTGTCGTTTCGTCATAGCCTCGCAACAGGTTCACGTCTTTCTTGATGTTGTAGGTTTTGCCGTCGGCTCCCTTCGCCTTAACGAGGCAGAAATACACCCCTTGCTTCACGTCTTTGCCGTTGAACTTGCCGTCCCATCCTGTCGAGGGGTCTGTCCATTCATAGAGTTTCTGCCCCCAGCGGTTGAATATGTAGGCGTGAAACTCTGTGATGCTCTTATAGTCGCTCTTCGGCTTATACACATCGTTGATGCCGTCACCATTGGGTGAGAAGGCGTTAGGCATTTCGAGCTTGCTCTCACTGATGGTTACGCGTATGGGGCCCGTCTCGTTCCAATAATCCTTAGTGTATGCCACGGTGTCGGTGCCGAGCGTGAATGTGGCATAGCACACGATGAGGTGGGTGCCGCTAGTGGTGAAGTCGTATTGTGTGTCCTGCTCGTAACGCACCAAGTAGGGGTTGTCTTCGTTGCCCTGAGTGTAGAATCGCCATTCGTAGTGAGCTTCGTAGGCACCCAGGTTCTCTGGGTTAGCCGATAGCACAACGTGTACGGGCGCAGAGCCCGAGAATTCGGTCGAAGTGTCTTCATTGCCCTCAGGGTCGGTGAATACGACAGAGGGAGAGATGGCGGGCACCTCGTCTGCCCATACCGAAACGGCGAGTGCAACCAGCAGCAGGAGTGTATGTAATCTCTTCATCTTGTTTGCTTTGTTAAACTGCAAAGGTAGTCTAAAATCAAAACAATACAAAATAAAAGACTCACTTGTTTCACTTTCTCTCCTCTAATTAGCAAGATATGGGAAAGAAGGAGAAAATAAGACTCTGAC
>CAVKQP010000146.1:0-5412 GCA_963658165.1 Clostridium sp. CAG:302
CCCACTTGAACGCCTGTGCCACATAGTCTTCGCCGGCATAGTTCCAGATGGAAGCTGCGCGCAACTTGTAGCCATTCGGGTCTGTGCGCACGATAGATTGATCGTCGTCAAGCACTTCGTTGCACACGTCCCATTCGGCCACCTTGCCCTTCCAGTGAGGCACCACGTTGTCTATGTGGTTTTTCATAATGTCGAGCAACTGCTGCTGGGTGAAGTTCTTGTCGTTCTTCTTGCCATCAGCGCTCACCCAAGATGCCACTTGAGAATGCCATACGAGGGCATGTCCTCTTACGCGGAGATTGTGCTTTTGGGCGAATGCCACCACTCGGTCGCCGTTGTAATAGTTGAACTCTCCTTGTGACGGTTCGGTTGCGTCAAATTTCATTTCGTTTTCGCACTCCACCATATTGAACTGTTGGACGAACAACTTCGTCTTTTCGTCTTCCTCATCGTCCACATTCATCTTGCCGTCGTAGATGGATACGCAAGCACCAATGTATTTTCCTGCCTTCTCGGCATAGGTGCGCAGTGGTGTAGTGTCTTGCTTCTCCTTGTCTACATCGAGGATGGTTTCGTCTTGCTTGGTGTCTTCTTCAGCGTCTTCGGTCCACTCGCCTTGTCCACCATATTCAAGTGAGGTCACGCAGGCTTCCAATACATAGGTACCATCAGACAGTTGCCTCTCGTTGGTTTCCCAGGTGTACTGCTTGGGATAGCGCATTTCAAACTCCATGCCCTCAGATTTCGATGCATAGGAGAGTAGCGCTAGTCTGTCGCCCACTTTGAGTTCTGGTTTGTTGGTCAGTTCGATATAGATGCGTGGTTTCTCCTCAGACGTTGTGAAGTCCTCCATCTTGTTGTTGAGTGTGATGTTGCCATCCACATGGAGTCGGTCGTAAGACTTGCTATCGGTCACTTCAAACTTGATTTTCGACTTGGGGTGAACCACGAGGTTGGGCTTCACGCTGGTGGCGAAGTTCTTGAGTGTGAGTGTGCCGATGCCCTCGTCGCCTGGCGTAAGTGTGCCGTAGAGGTCAACGGTAGAGCCGATGCTGCCAGTGCCACCCAAGCATCCTTTGGTCATTACGTATACACCTGGGGTTGATGCATCACTCTGCTGCCCGATGCCGCCCGATAGGTTGTCGTCTTCAGCCTTGACCGCATCGTTGTTCACCATCACTGCTCCTTGAAGCACGCGGACGCTACCTGTGATCAGGTTCTCGTTGCCCGTGATGCGATAGGTGCCAGTTCCCTCTTTGACAATTCCTACTTTTATATTTAAGTTTTCGCCACCGAAGGGGATGATGCGACCAGCAAGCGTTCCGTCAGTGTTGTCGTTGCCTACCATGTAGTAGCCGTCATTGGCGGTTGATTTTGCGTTTAAATAGCCAAAGAGTGTACTGCCATCCTCGGTGTCGAGATGGGCGATGCGCAATCCACGCTTCCCACTTTCACATGCCATGGCTGCGCCATCGTGCAGCACCACGTGTGTTCCAGCGAGGGTGGCGTTGATGTTGCCGTCGGCTGCGTTCTGTGCCGCATTGTCGGGAGCGAAAGTTTTGCCCGACTGCCATACAAGACCATAGAATCCAGCTTCTGTTTCCTCCTCTTTATAAGGATAAATGTGAAGCGTGCCACTGAACAGACTCCAATCGGGGTGATACACCTTGTTTTTCTTGTTGCCCAAATAGGTGCGTTCACCACCTGCATAGAGGTTGATGGTTCCTTTGCCCACCACCTTGCTGTTCCAATAAGTGTAGCGAGAGGTGCGCATGTTGAGACTCTTGCCCTCATTAACGAGGATGGGTGTTTCGTATATAGTGTAGTTGCTGGATGTATTCTTCTCGCAGATGTCAAGCAAGTTGTCGTCTGCGACCATCCATCCGTCATATTCGCCTTTCAGTTCTACATTGTCTATGTAATAGTCGGCATTAGGATTGTGCACACCGAAATGCAGTTGGGTTTCATCATCACTGGCGGTCGACACCTTGCCAAGCTTGTAGCTCAGGTGTTGCCACGTGTTTTTGTTGCCTTTATGGGGATAACTTTCGTCTTGATAGAGCTTGTCATTTCCGAGATAGGTATGGAATTGTGCCCATTCAGCATCATCGTCATCGGTGCGATAGAAGTCGAAGGTGAGATATTGCTTCTTGTCTGTGAGCAGGTGTCCCGCCAGTTCTTCGGGCAAGGTGATGGTGGCGAATGTGCCCCACTGCTTAGGGGTCACGTGCAGCACCTTGTTGTCAGCGTTGGTCGGGTCCACCACAACTTCAGCGGTAGAGGTGGTCACCACGCCTTGGTCCACATTCCACATAGTGAATTTCTGTCCCACTTCACAGTCTTCAAAGTCGAATACCTGAGCTTCGCCAGTGGCTGAAATCAGTGCCAAACATGCCGTCATCCAGACACCACGCCATTGTTTCTTGTTCTTACGCATAAAAATCTTTTGTTCTTGTTTTAGTTCTATTAGGTTGGTTTTAGTTTTACAAAAGTAGTAAATGCAGTTGATAGATAGAAAAGGTGTATCATATTTTGTAGCCAAAAAGTCAAATAATAGGGTGCAGCAAGCACAAGGGGTTCGCAACCCGATTGTTGCGAACCCCTTGTCGGTGTATGGTCATAGGTAGTTAGATTATCCCCACACTTGCTTGGCAATCTTCTGCACCAAGTCGATCTTAGCCCACTGCTCTTCTTCGGTGAGCTTGTTGCCGATTTCGCACGAAGCGAAGCCGCACTGCGGACTGAGGTAGAGACGGTCGAGCGGCACATATTTTGCAGCCTCCTGAATGCGTGCAATCACCGCATCGGCATCTTCCAACACTGGCGATTTAGTGGTGATAAGTCCAAGTACCACCTTCTTGTCATCGGCTACATATTTCAGAGGCTCAAATGTGCCAGAGCGTTCATCATCATATTCAAGGTAGAACGCACCTACATTCTCCTTGGCAAAGAGGTAGGGAGCCACGGGATCGTATGCGCCCTTGGTAGCATAGCAAGAGTGGTAGTTGCCGCGGCACACGTGAGTATTGATAACCAATCCTTCTGGCTTATCCTCGATAGCGAGGTTGTTCACCTTCAGATATTGCAGTGCCTCGTGCTCCAGCGTGAAGCCCGTTCCTGCCATGCTCTTCCAGAAGTCTGCGTCTACGATCATGCCCCATGTGCAGTCGTCGAGCTGTACGGTGCGGCAGCCTGCCTCATAGATTTCCTTGAAGAATGTGCGGTAAGCCTTGGCGATGTCTTCGATGAGTTCCTCTGTGTTGGGATAAAATTTGCGGGTGTTCTTCACGTTGTCACCACGGAACAGCTCTGCAAGGAACTGGGCTGGTGCAGGCACGGTTTGCTTAGCGATGATACCCTCTTCTTCAAACTGCTTCACAAACTTGAAGTCGTTGATAAACGGATGGTTCTCACCCGAGATCTTGCCAGTGAGCTTCAATGAACCCTTAGTGGTCTCTTCGCCGTGGAATTGATAACCGTGATCCAACTCGATGTGCTCCACTCCATTGAAGCCCCACATGAAATCGAGGTGCCAGTAGCTGCGGCGGAATTCTCCATCGGTGATGACCTTCAGTCCGTGTGCTTTCTGCTTCTTGATAAGTTCGGTGATGAGGCGGTCTTCTATCGTGCGAAGTTCGTCAGCAGTGATGTCACCATTGGCGAATTTGGCTCTTGCTTCTTTGAGCTCTTGTGGACGGAGGAAGCTACCTACTATATCTGCTCTGAATGGTGCGTGTATACCATTGTTCTTGTTGTCTTGAATGTTCTGGCTCATATACTTTTTATTTGAGTTAATGAAACGATGTTTTGTTTTGCAATTGCGTTGCAAAGGTAGACAACAATGATATTGTCGCAAAATATTCTTGCGAATAAAGAAAACTTTACTACCTTTGCGTGGTGAAAGAGAAGATGTGTAGAATAATATTCTACTATAATTAATATATACAAAAGGAATATGGCAAACCAAGAACAACTTGACGACATAGACATTAAGCTGTTGCGCTTGTTGCAACAGAACTCGCGGCTCACGGTGAAAGAACTGGCAGAGCGTGTGCATCTGTCGCCCACGCCTACCTTTGAACGCCAGAAACGATTGGAGCGCGAAGGCTATATAAAGAGGTATTCGGCGGTGGTAGATCATCACAAGCTAGGGCACAACGTCATTGTGCTATGCAACATCCGCCTGAAACAGCACACCCACCAACTTATCCAGCAGTTTATGGACACCGTTCAGACGATAGATCAGATCACGGAATGCTATAACACTACGGGCGATTACGACTTCCAAATCAAGGTCTATGCCCACGACATGAAAGACTATCAAGACTTTATGCTCAACACGTTGGGCAACATCGACTGCATTGGAAGTCTTCACAGCATCATCGTCATTGGTGAAATCAAGGACTCCCATTGCATTCCCGTGAGCAAGTACTTACGGAAATAGTAGGTCGGCAAGGCCGGTTTTGTTACTTTATATAATATAAAAGTTGTGCCCGACACGGATGAGGGTAAGTTCATAATGAGAAAATTTGGATCAATATTTATATTGCTATTGTGCGTTGTGCTAGTACAGGCACAACAGCGCAGTGAGAGTGATGCGGTGCAGGTAGTGCGTGAGTTCTTGGGTCAGACAGGACAAATACCGTCGCTGTCTGTTGTGCCCCATCAGAAAGTGGATGCTCAGGTGTGTAAGAATGTTACTGCGGTAAGGAAGTCTACTGCACAGGATAAGGCTGCGTATTATGTAGTGAACGACGAGGCGAATGACCGGTTCGTCATAGTTTCTGCCGACGAGAGAATGCACACCATTCTTGGCTATTCTGACCGTGGCACGTTCGAAGCTGGCAGTGTGCCGCCCGGATTGGCGGACATGCTCTATGGGTATGAACAGCAGTACGACTACCTTCTGGAGAATGCAGACCAGTCTAGCAGTTATAAGACAAGTCGCGCACCAGTGAAGGCTGTGGCTCCACTTATAACTACCAAATGGAATCAAGGACAGCCATACAATACTAAGTGCCCACAAGAACAGACTTCTGATACAATTCTGAATTCCTACTCTGGGTGTGTTGCCACTGCTATGGCTCAGGTGATGAACTACTACCAGTATCCAGCCCATGGAACAGGGGCAACTTCATATGTTTCCAATGATATTACATTGTCAATGGATTTCTCTGAGGTAACCTTTGATTGGCAAAACATGGCAGATGTTTATGATAAAACAAGTACGGAAATACAGAACGATGCAGTTGCAGAACTGATGTATGCGTGTGGTGTGGCAGCTCACATGAAATATTCCAGTGAAGTTTCAGCCGCATACACCCAGGATCTTGCCTATGCTATGAAACATTTCTTTAATTATAATCCTAATATGAAGTATTATATGAGAGATTATTTTTCAGAAGAAGAATG
>CAVKQP010000147.1:0-5408 GCA_963658165.1 Clostridium sp. CAG:302
AGAGTAAGTGGTCGTGGGCTTCGGCATTCTCTTGGTCTACGAAGTGTGCATCGTTGGTGCAGACCAACTTGATGCCATATTCTTTGGCCAACTCAATGATGACGCGGTTGGCTTTTTGCTGCAGAGGGAATGTTTCGCGGTTGGCTCTGACGCTCGGATCTTTCACTTCATGTCGCTGCAATTCGAGGTAGTAGTCGTCACCAAACACGCGCTGATACCACTCGATGGCTTCTCTTGCACCCTCTATGTCGTCCTGCAAAATCTTGGCAGGCACCTCGCCAGCAATACAGGCAGAGCAGACAATCAAGTCTTCGTGATATTTCTCCAGGTCTTCGCGGTCTGTACGTGGACGCATGTAAAAACCATCAACCCATGCACGCGACACGAGCTTGATGAGGTTTTTGTATCCGTGATAGTTCTTGGCGAGCACAATCAAGTGATATCCGCTCTTGTCCAACTTCGGGTCGCTGCGGTCGCTCTTCTTTCTTCGCGCCACATACATCTCGCATCCGAAGATGGGCTTGAACTCGGGTTTGCCCTCGTCGCGGAGCTTGCCGTTCACTTTGTTGCAATAGTTATAGAATTCCTTGATGCCGAACATATTGCCGTGGTCGGTGATGGCCATACCTCTCATTCCATTGGCAATGGCTTTGTCTACCAGTTTGGGAATACTCGATTGGCCGTCAAGGATGGAATAGTAGGTGTGGACGTGCAGGTGTACGAAATCTTGCATATGTAGAAATGATTAAACATGTCAAAGTTAAACCTAAAACTTGAAATATACAAGCGAATGTCGCGAAAAATGTCTGAGGGAGTGCGGAATGTCAAAAATGGGGAATTTTATTTTGTTTTGTCTCCTTTTTACATTAACTTTGTAGCCCAATTACGAATCCTTTACCAACCATGGGACAAAAAATAAAGAAACTCAAAAAGATAAGAATACATAGTGAAGGAAACGATACTCTATTCTACGGCTTGTTTATAATCGTAGCTATCGCCGTAGTGTTATGGCAGGCATTTGAAACGAAAATCCCGTTTTGGTGTTTTGTAGCGGTGTTCGCAGTTGTCTATAGTGTCGTGCTTAATTTCTTCAGATGCCCGATTAGATATTTCAACGCGGAAGATACTGACAAGATTGTCGTGGCTCCAGCCGATGGTAAGGTGGTGGTGATTGAGGAAGTGGAGGAAAACGAATACTTCCACGACCGCCGTCTGATGATTTCCATTTTCATGAGTCTTTTCAATGTTCACGCCAATTGGTTCCCCGTTGACGGCAAGGTGAAGCATGTGCACCACCAGAACGGCAACTTTCACAAGGCTTGGCTACCCAAGGCGAGTGAGGAGAACGAGCATGCTGATGTGATGATTACCACACCCGATGGCGTAGATGTGCTATGCCGTCAGATTGCTGGCGCAGTGGCTCGCCGCATCGTTACTTATGCTAAAGAGGGCGAAGACTGCTATATCGATGAACACTTGGGATTTATCAAGTTTGGGTCGCGTGTAGACGTATACCTTCCGTTGGGTACAGAGGTGTGCGTGAAAATGGGGCAGACCACTGTCGGCGACCAGACTGTGATAGCCAAATTAAAATAGCAATATCATGCATTTCAAAAAACACATCCCCAACACCATCACTTGTTGCAACCTCATTTCGGGTTGCATCGCCACCTCTTTCGCATTTGGTGGCAACCCGAAGATGGCGCTCATATGGATTATCATCGGTGCCGTTTTCGACTTTTTCGATGGCATGAGTGCCCGATTGCTCCATGTGTCATCACCCATAGGTAAGGAGTTGGACTCGTTGGCAGACGATGTCACTTTCGGAGTAGCACCTGCCACCATCATCTTTTCAGAGTTGGCTGTGATGGACTATCCTGCGTCTCTTGAGCCCTTGCGCCCTTATCTTCTCTATTTCGCTTTCCTGGTGGCGGCATTTTCCGCCCTTCGTCTTGCCAAATTCAATCTCGATGAACGGCAGACTACATCGTTTATAGGTCTGCCCACACCTGCCAATGCCTTGTTTTGGGGCGCCTTGATTGTGGGAGGTAGCGATGTGATAGAGTCGGGGCCGTGGATGCTTCCGGTCGTGTTGGCATTGGTTGTCTTGACCAGTTGGTTGCTCGTAGCCGAAATTCCAATGTTCGCACTTAAGTTTAAACAGTGGGGATGGAAAGGCAATGAAGTGAAATATTCTTTCATCCTTTTTAGTGCCATAGTGCTCGGCTTGCTAGGCATCACAGGCTTTGCCGTAGTAATAGCTTGCTATGTGATACTTTCAGTGGCTCTTGACAAAATCAAAGGATAACGCTTTATGTTCGCTTTTCTGCATTTCATATTCATGGTGTTCTTGTTTGCTGTTATCTTTGTGTTGGTGATAGCGTTCGCATTCTATCGCCGTTTGCATAGCATGGCACGTAGGTTTCAAGAGCAGATGGGTAACTTTGGTGGTGACGCGCAGGCTTCTGCTCGCCGTCGGAGCGCATCGGGGCAACGTCGTCGCAGTGAAGATAAAAACTGTGATGAGACAATTATCGACGAGCGAAGTCCTGAAGAAGTCAATCGCAAGATTTTCCCGAAGGATGAGGGGGAATATGTTGATTTCAAGGAAGAAGATTAAACGTGAGTCTATCTACATGGCTTGTCAGTACTTGTGTTGGGCTTTCATAATATATAAAAGAGAGAGAATAGATAACGTTGTGTGCCGCAGTCAGACGCGGGCATGACTTAATGTGGTTGTCAACTGTACTGTATGGAAGAAATCAAAGATTTTGATACCATATTCAGACAATATTACGAGGCTCTTTATTACTTTGCCATGCAATTCCTCGACGAGACAGAAAGTCAAGATGTGGTAAGCATGGCTTTTGAAGATGTATGGTTGAACTTCGACAACATCCAGTCTGACGCTATCAAGAGTTTTCTTTATAAGGACGTGCGCAACAAGTGCTTGGATGTATTGCGGCACAAACGCCATGCCCAAAGCTATGTGCAATATGTGCAGGCGATGACTTCCGATTATTCCGAAGATGGCAATCCGCTGGAAGCCGAAGAGCGTGAACGTTATGTGGCAAAGGCGTTGGCGATGCTCAGACCTCCTTCCAAAGAAATTTTTGTGGCATGCTATGTCGATGGACATTCCTATAAGGAAGTGGCGGAAATGATGGGAATATCTATCAATACAGTGAAAAAACATGTGTCGAAAGCACTCTCACTATTTCGGCAGATGCGTAAAGATAGTGATAAAGATTTAAAAATCGGTAAATAGCGTACCATATTCCCGTTACAAACGTTTTCTATATAACAAGTAGATCTACATGGCGACAGACGAAAAACTATATTCCATCATCAATAATCCTCAACAACTCACATGTGAACAGGTAGAGGATTTGCTCAACGACTCGCAACTCTCCGAAGATTGCAAGGCGTTGCTCGTGGCGCGGAGGCAGTTGTGTCAGTCGCGCAGTCATGTGGATGCAGAGGAAGCGTTGCAGCAATTCAAACGCCGTCATGTAGCTTTGCCGTTGTCAGCCTCTACTATAGATGGGGCGGACAGTGGTGTGGCTGATGGTGAAGTGCCACATATGATGCGTCGGCGCATGGTTCGTATGGTTGTCGGGCTAGTGGCTGTGGCAGCGATGGTAATAGGTTTCCTTTTCTTGTTGAAGCCCAAGCCTGTTGACTTGCGTGCGGTGTGCGAAACTCCAGTGGCAGATAGCGTGGTGCGTATTACGGATGCCAATGGAGAGGATTTGCCGCTAGCAAAATCGCGTCCTGTCATTACCGCCACTGCAAGACAGGTGGTTGTCGATGCCACTCATCTTGACAATACCACCCAAGCTGCCTCCATTACCATTCCCTACGGGAAGGAAGCTGTGGTTTGCCTGCCCGATAATAGCAAGGTCTATCTGCATCCGGGTAGTCGTTTGGTCTTTCCGTGCCAGTTTGCAGACAATATACGTGAGGTGCACTTGGAGGGTGAGGCTTATTTTGTGGTCGCACATCATGCCGAAACTCCGTTTGTTGTTGTCACAAAGCGTTCGGCTACTCGTGTCTATGGCACTGAGTTCGACGTCACGTCACGTCCTGAAAAGCCAGAGAGCGTCACCTTGGTGACCGGTAAGGTGGCTGTGGGTGCACCAGATTGTATGGATGCTGACGGTAACATGAAGGAAAATGCCGTCCATCCATGGCATCACATCACTCCGGGTACTCAGGCGGTCATCACAGCCCATTCGGTTTCTGTCAAGGCGATAGATACCGAAGTCTATACCATGTGGCGTGATGGCTATCTCTATTTCGACAATACTCCGCTGTCTGATATACTTCGCACGTTGAGTGAATACTACAACGTTACGATAAAGAACCATAACGAAGGCATTAAGGAACTTCGCATGCGCTTCTTTGTTCGACGTACCGACACGATAGAAGATGTGGTCGAATCTCTCAATAGTATGCAGCAGGTGAAGGTGTCACTCAAGGGGGCTGAACTGGTTATCTTTTGATTCTAGAAAGGTATTTTTATATAGACAATGAAACCAACACACAGATTTTTACTTCTCTTGTTTTACTTCTTCGGGGGCGTTATCGCCCTGGAGAGTTGTACCATGCGGGTCGCAGACCACAGTACAGATGTAAATGGTCATCACTTTGTAGACCTCCAATTACCAAGCGGACTGCTTTGGGCGGAGACAAACATCGGAGCCGACGCGTCCTCAGACTATGGAACGCAGTATGCTTGGGGTGAAACACAGGCCAAAGCAGACTATTCGCAAGCTACTTACCGCTATGGTACTAACTTTGAAAAGATGACACGTTACTGCGATTCTGACCATAGAAAGACGCTCTCATCTGATGATGATGTGGCGGCAAAACTTTGGGGCGATGGGTGTCGCATGCCTACTTATGAAGAGTTGGAGGAATTGGGCGACACTGCCAACTGTCAATGGACTTTCACTGAAAGGCGTTCTCCCAAAGGTGAGCGCGTCAAGGGGTATGAGATAAAGAGTGTGCGCAATGGTAATAGCATCTTTCTTCCCGCTGCAGGTGCCCACAATGGTAAGAATTATTTCCGTGAGGACGGACTCTATTGGACCTCTACTTTGGCTCCCCGTTCCAATGGTGAAGCCTTCTGTCTCTACTTCAACCTCGGTCATTACTCCTATTATATGAACGACCGTTCCATTGGAGCTTCCGTAAGGGCGGTGTTGACGACGAAGAAGGACAAATGACTTTAGTTAGGCTTCCCTGTTTAGACAAACTATCTACTAATAATCAAGACCACGTAATACCCCTATTTGCAACGCAGAAAAAGCGCCCGCGATTTATTTTATCAGTAATAGGTGCGGCGCCCTCGCCGCATCCCCAGGGAAGATAGAAATGCTGAAGCTATTGTTGTTCCCTATGTC
>CAVKQP010000148.1:0-5312 GCA_963658165.1 Clostridium sp. CAG:302
GTGTTCAATAGCCAAGGCGATCTGTATCTTCAGAAACGTCCGCAATGGAAAGACATTCAGCCAGGCATGTGGGATACTGCCACGGGAGGACATGTGGACTATGGCGAAAACGTGGAAGACGCACTCAGAAGAGAGGTGAAGGAAGAACTGGGCATCACCAACTTCACCCCGCAATTCCTCGGGCGCTACATCTTTGAGGGGCGTCGTGAAAAGGAACTGGTCTATGTACACCGCACGTGTTACGATGGTCCCATCTGCCCAAGCAAGGAAGAACTAGACGGCGGACGCTTCTGGACCGCTACGGAAATAAGAGAAAATATAGGAAAAGGTGTATTCACGCCCAACTTCGAAAGCGAGTATCTAGATTTCTTCGGGAAATAGCAATATCGTAAATTTCACCCATAAGACAACGCCCACTGCGGGCATACTACGACAAAGCGCATCCAACTTCACAGTCGGATGCGCTTCGGGTTTAAACCATTTTAATTGGTAGGTCGGCCTAAAAGACCGACAGGAAATAGTTTAAAGCGTATAAATTCTACTATTCTTACAATTTTAGACTTTGTTTGATGGCTGCTATCTTCTCTTTAGCTTCTTTGTCGCAACGTTCGTAGCAACCAGCGCACTTCATGGTGCCCTTCACCTCAATATAAAATTTGATTTTGGGCTCCGTTCCTGAAGGACGTACGCTCACCTTCGTGTCGTCGTCGCAGAACCACTGAAGCACATTGCTTGTCTCGGGCATGTCGAGCTTCGTCTTGTTGCCCTGTGCATCTGTAGCCTCAAGAGTCTGATAGTCTTTCCACAACACTATCTTGCTGCCACCGAGTTCCTTAGGCGGATTGTTGCGGAAATCGGTCATCATCTGCTTTATCTCGTCAGCACCTGTCTTGCCAGGACGAACCACATTGACCGTAAACTCCTTAGAGAAGCCATACTCAAGATAGATTCCCATGAGCAATTCATAGAGTGTCTTGCCCTGATCCTTAGCATAAGCACAAATTTCTGCGAGCAATGAGCAAGCCGACACGGCATCCTTATCACGCACAAAGTCTTCGGCGAGGAATCCGTAACTCTCTTCACCGCCACCGATGTATTGCTGCTTGCCTTCAGAGAGGCGTATTTCGCGTGCAATCCACTTGAAGCCTGTGTAGCAATCACGCATTTCGATGTGCTGTTTCTCGGCAATCTTGCGTATCACCTCGGTAGTCACGATGGTCTTCACGATGAAATCTGAAGGTTTCATCAGACCCTTCTGCTGACGGTTGGTGATAATATAATAAAGGAAGAGCAGACAAGTCTGGTTACCATTGATGAGAATCCACTCACCCTTATCGTTCTTGCAAGCCATGCCCACACGGTCTGCATCGGGGTCGGAAGCCATCACAATGTCGGCATCAAGTTCTTTGGCGTCACGCAGAGCCAAGGTCAAAGCCTCGCCGTTCTCGGGGTTCGGGCTCTTCACTGTGGGGAAGTCACCACTCTTAACCATCTGTTCCTTCACGCAGTGCACATTCTCGAAGCCCCAAAGTTTCAAGGAACGAGGAATGAGCATCATGCCTGTGCCGTGAAGTGGCGTATAGACAATCTTAAGGTCTTTCTGGCGGTTGATTACTTCAGGATCGATAGACAAGGTCTTGATCTTGTCGAGATACACCTTGTCTATTTCCTCGCCAATGATTTCGATGAGTTCTTTCTTGCCTTGAAACTTCACGTCTTCCACCTTCACCTTGTTCACCTCGTCGATGATGCCCGTGTCGTGTGGAGCAAGCACCTGTGCCCCATCTTCCCAATAAGCCTTGTAGCCATTGTATTCGCGAGGGTTGTGAGAAGCTGTGATGTTCACACCGCTCTGGCAACCAAGATGTCTGATGGCAAACGAACACTCCGGTGTAGGGCGCATGTCGTCAAAGAGATACACCTTGATATCGTTGGCTGAGAAGATGTCTGCCACCGTCTCAGCAAAGAGACGACTGTTGTTACGGCAGTCGTGACACACCACAACGGAGATCTGCTCGCGGTCGGCAAAGTTTTTCTTGAGATAGTTGGCAAAGCCCTGAGTGGCAAAACCAACCGTGTAAATATTCATTCGGTTTGATCCCGCGCCCATAATGCCACGAAGACCACCCGTTCCAAATTCCAAATCCTTGTAGAAACTTTCGATAAGATTGGTCTTGTCGTCTGCTTCTATCATTTCTTTTACAGCTTTCTGTGTGTCGGCGTCAAAAGCCGGGGTGAGCCATTGCTGCGCCTTGGCAACGCACTGAGAAATGAGTTCTTGATTGTTTTCCATAATTTTTAAATTTTTGATTGTCTTGCAAAGATAGCCGCTTTCTCTAAAAAAAACAAATAAAAAAGACAAAACTTTTTATGTTTACAACCTTTTTATCGTAACTTTGCACCAATGGAACTATATTTCAAGGGATTGTTCATCGCCCTGTCTACTTTTCTGATTATCGGCACTTTCCATCCCATAGTCATCAAGACAGAATACTACTTCGGCACTCGGCCGTGGTGGTGTTTCCTTGTGCTCGGTGTGGCAAGCATCGTTTCAGCACTCTTTGTGGCTGACGTCTTTTGGTCTTCCCTGCTGGGTGTGCTGGGAGCATCGCTACTTTGGTCTATCGGCGAACTGTTTGAACAGCGCAAGCGCGTGCAGAAGGGATGGTTCCCGATGAACCCTAAACGAAAGGACGAATACGTATGAAAACCATGCTGATATGGGTTGGCAAGACGGTCAACAAGCATTTCGTGGCGGGCATCAACGACTATGTGGAACGCATCGGCCACTATATGCCGTTTGAGACGGTCACCATCCCGGAACTCAAGAACACGAAGAAGCTCTCAGAAGAGCAACAAAAAACTGCCGAAGGTGAACTCATTCTCAAGCAAATACAGCCTTCAGACACCGTCGTATTGCTCGATGAGCATGGCAAAGAGATGCGCAGCATCGAGTTTGCCGCCTGGACGGAGAAAAAGCAACAGACTGCGCGACAGCTTATATATATAATAGGTGGTCCCTACGGATTCTCAGAAGCCGTGTATCAGCGCGCCGACGAAAAGATATCTTTGTCGCGCATGACATTTTCCCACCAAATGGTTCGCCTCGTTTTCGTGGAACAAATCTATCGCGCATGCACGATCATCAAGGGCGAACCCTATCATCACGAATAATCTTTAGAACATGAACGGACTTTATACTATTTTGTTGCTCCTGCTGAGCAACGTCTTTATGACGCTCGCTTGGTACGGACACTTGCGCCTGCAAACCTCTGGCATCAGCAAGGGATGGCCTCTTCTCGGTGTGATCTTGTTCTCGTGGGGCATCGCGTTCTTCGAATATTGCTGTCAAGTGCCCGCCAATCGGATGGGATTCAGCGGTAACGGAGGTCCTTTCTCCTTGGTGCAACTCAAGGTGGTGCAAGAGTGCATCAGTCTCGGCGTGTTTGCAATCATCGCCAACATTCTCTTCCAAGGACAAAGTCTGCACTGGAATCATATCCTTGCCTTCCTGTTCATCATCTGCGCCGTATACCTCGTCTTCATGAAATGACCATGCCCGAAAAAGAGATAACTGCGGAAGAGCGCAAGTTGCACAAGAAGCTGAAGGAGAAATTCGAGAAAGCCCTTTTCGACTACGCCATGATTGAAGACGGCGACAAAGTGCTCATCGCACTGTCGGGCGGAAAAGATTCTCTCTTTCTCACCGAAATGCTCGCTGAGCGCATGCGCATCTGGAAACCAAAGTTCTCGGTAGAAGCCATCCACGTACGCATGAGTCACATCGACTATCACACGTCTACAAGCTATTTGGAACGCTTTTGTCAAGATCTCCACATTCCCCTACACATCGTAGAAACCGATTTCGACCCGACAACCGACAAGCGAAAAGTGCCGTGCTTCTTGTGTTCATGGTATCGCCGAAAGACCATCTTCAGCCACGCACAATCACTGGGGTGCAACAAGATTGCGCTCGGTCACCACCAAGACGACATCATCCACACCGCCCTACTCAACCAGTTGTTTCAGGGTCGCTACGAAACGATGCCCGTTAAACTCGCCATGCAGAAGATGCCCATCACCCTCATCCGCCCCCTTTGTCTGATGGCTGAAGCCGACATCAAGCACATGGCGACACTGCGCCACTATGAGAAGCAAGAAAAACTCTGCCCCTACGAAACGAGCAGCAACCGCACCTATGTAGCCCAACTGTTCACTGACATAGAAAAGCACAACCCCGAAGCCCGCCATTCCATGTGGCACGCCTTCGACAAATCTGGCATCCTATTGAAACAAGAGAATGAGATGGAAAAATAACATCACTATGGTACTCAGAATTTCTCTTCGTTAAAAATCGATCAATAATTTTGGCGATGTGAAGAGAAAAACGTAATTTAAGCACGGATTTCATTTAAACGCTTAAAAGGAGAAGGTAATATGAATATGGTTGCTTTAAATAATAGACTATCTAGTAAAGTTCCTCTTTGGCACGAAATTGAGATGTTGAGCAGAGAAGACAAGATAGATGTCATTGCTTTGCTTTCCATGTCAATAGCTCATACAGACGAAGAAGAAAAGTCAAAAGACCGAACACAAGAAATGATAAAACATTGCTGTGGATCATGGGTCGGCGAACAAACGGCAGAAGAAATCATTGCCAATATCAACAAAAGCAAGACTTCAAAGTCGGAACCTGTCAAATTTGAATAAGGTATGAACTATTTACTAGACACCAATATATGTGTGTAATTCATGCGGGGGGTATAGAAATGTTGTTGCTAAAATCGCAGAAATTGGTCAAGAGCATTTCTTTATTGCCGAAATGACATTGGGAGAATTGCTATATGGCGCTCAGTGTAGCGACAGACCTACTGAAAATCTAAGAGCAGTGAATATATTTTGCCAATATGTTTCCATCGTTCCAACAACAAATATATGGAATGAATTTGCTGTCCAAAAGGCTTTCCTACGCAAAAATGGGCTATTGATTGAGGATGCAGATATTATTATCGGCTCTACAGCTATAGTCAACAACATGGTAATGGTCACAGAAAATATAAAGCATCTTGGCAGACTCAACGGAATCGTTATTCACAATTGGATAGACAAGTAATCTTTCTCTATTTTAATGCCATATTATTATTTGCCAAACATAAAATAATGTCGTTAATAAACACCTATTCTAGGTCAATATATCTTTCACAAAAAATAATTTGAAAAAAGTGAGGAAAACATTTTGAGGTATCAATAAAAAGCACTACCTTTGCACTCGCAAATAAGCAATGAGGCTCCGTAGCTCAACTGAATAGAGC